>JBAZYO010000001.1:300000-577982 GCA_041659285.1 Vicinamibacterales bacterium
GCTTCGGTGGCCAACAACCAGGCCGTGATCGCATCCGGGTCGCGGTTCTGCGTGGCCCGCACGGCGCCGGTCAGGAACTGGAGTGGCCCGGCGGGCGCGCCGAGGGCCATCGCCCGCTGAAACTGCACCACGGCGGAGGCATCGCCGACCGAGTAGAGCGCGAGTCCGGTGAGCCCGGTGCGCGCGCCTTGTTCGGCCTGGGCCACCGGCTCTTCCACGAGCAGGTCGATGAACTTGCCTGCGGCGGCGGTGTCGAGGGCGCGGCGCAGGGCCGGTGACGGCGCGGGCGGCGTGAGCGCCTGCACGACCGCCGACAACACACGGGCGTCGAGCGCCGCCTCCCGCCGGAACGGCGGGCCGAGCGGCGGGGCCTCGGTCAACAGCGACAGCGGCGTGCCGACCACGCGGAACTCCGCTTCAGCGGTTCGCGCGGTGCCGGCGACGCGATCGTTGACGGCGATCTTCAACCGATAGTCGCCGCGCGGCACGGTGGCGAGCGGCGCCGCCACCGCGGCAAACAGCGGATGGCCGAGCCGCAAGTCGAAATCGGCCGGCATCGTCGCTTCGGTGTACGACTGCGAATTGAGGGAGGCGACCTGCACCTCCCGGTCGCCGTCAATGCGAACGATGCGGAATCCGACGGTGACGTCGGGCTTCCCGCTGACGTTGGGGCGCGCGTTGATGATCTGGAACGCCACCGCGAGCCGTTCGTCGCGCGTGAACACGGTGTCGCGTGCCGGCGTGATGTCGGTGGAGCCGATGGCGTAGGGATGCGCCGCCTGCTGGGCCGGGGGATACGGAGCCGCCCGCGCCGCCACGGCGTCGGCCACGATCACGCTGCTCAGTGTCAGGTCCAGGATCGTGGCGGGCGGCAGGCTCAAGGCGCGCTTCATTACGTGGATCGCCGCCGCCGGCTTGGGCGCCGCGAGATCCGTCCAGCCGACATACACGTTGTACTCGCCCGGTCCGGCCGTGAAGGCGCGGCTGATCTGGCGCGTGCCGTCGCCCGCGATCGACGACGACGCGAGGTCGAAGTCTTCAAACGGCAGCAGGTCGCGCAGGCCGACGGCCTTGCCTTCGAGCTCGGCGCGCCGCTGCTTGTCGCGCGTTTCCTGTTCCTGGCGCGCGCGCTCGCGCTCCAGTGCCATCAACTTGAGGTCCATCGATCCGGTGGACGGCGTGGAGCCGCGAACGCCAATGGCGCCCGGGCCAAACGCGGGCATTTCGCCGATGGCGATGCCGCGGCCGGGCAGCATGCGCGGATCGACCCGGCGTCCGACGAGCCAGTCGCGAATGACCGATCGCTCCGTCATCGTGGTGACGACGCCGGGCGTGGCGGTCGCGAGCCGGACGTACAACATCACCGGACCCGCGGGCAGTCTCATCGCTCCTTCCGGCTCCACGGAAAACGCGACGTAGTGCGAGCCGTCCGAGGCCCGCATCACGTGTACGGGCCACGCGCTGTCGTTGCGGGCTGGCTGGCTGGCGGCGGCGTCCACCGCGAGGACGATGGCCTGGAGCAGCGTGCGTTGGTCCTTGGATAACTGCGGGGGCGACTGCGCGGCCGCCACAGCGGCGGCGCAGATACATCCAGAGACAAGAAGCAGTCGCGTGATCGCGGCGATCATGGCGTCATCCCATTGTCATGCCAGTGGGGCTTAGCGTACACTGCATCGGTTTTCGTCGTAACACCACCACCATAAATGAAGATGTGTAGACCCAATTTCCGTCACGCGTGTTGTTTACGGCTTGTCGTCCTGATCTCAGCCGTTCTTGTTTCCACCCCCACCTTCGCCCAACAGCCTGCCGCCCCGACCTTCGCAGTTGGCAAGCTCGCCGACTCCGCCGACGCGCCGGTGATCGACGGTAGGGTCACCGAAGCGGTGTGGCAGACCGTGCAGCCGTACACCAACTTCACACAACAAGACCCCATCGAAGGGGCGCCCGCCAGCGAGAAGACCGAAGTCCGCGTCATCGTCGGCAAGGGCAACCTGTACATCAGCGTGATCGCGTTCGACAGCGATCCGTCGAAGATCATCGTGTCGCAGTCGCGGCGCGACGCCTCGCTGAGCGAGACGGATTCGATCGTGCTCGCCCTCGACACGTTCAACGACAACCAGAACGCGTTCGTGTTCGGCACCAACCCGCTCGGCATTGAATACGACGGCCAGGTGGCCCGCGAAGGGCAGAGCAGCGGCGTGTCGATCGGTGGCGGCGGTGCCGGCGGCACCCAGCGCGGCGGCATCAGCGCGTTCAACCCCAACCGGGACGGTGACTGGAACGTGAAGAGCCAGATCACGGATCGCGGATGGGAGGCGGAAATCGCCATTCCGCTCAAGACGTTGCGCTACCAGACGGGCACCAACCAGACCTGGGGCTTCAACGTGATGCGGAACATCCGTCACAAGAACGAACAGGTCTACCTGGCGCCCATCCCGCGCGGCTTCGACATTTACCGCGTGTCAATGGCCGCCAAGATGACCGGCCTCGACCTCCCGGCGCGTCGCGACATCAAGCTGATCCCGTATGCCCTGGCCTCGGCGAACAAGGACTTCACGCTGCCCACCGACCATCAGCTTGATGGCAAGTGGAACGTCGGCCTCGACGCGAAGTGGGGTATCCGTCCCAACCTGACCCTGGACGCCACGGTGAACACCGATTTCGCGCAGGTGGAAGTGGACGAAGAGCAGGTCAACCTGACGCGCTTCGACTTGTTCTTCCCGGAGAAGCGGCCGTTCTTCCTCGAGAACGCCTCGACCTTCCAGTTCGGCAACCCGCAGAACATCGACCTGTTCTTCTCGCGGAAGATCGGCCTGTCATCGGCGGGTGTGCCGCTTGATATCGAAGTCGGCGGGCGCCTGAGCGGCAAGATCGGCGGGTGGAACGTCGGCGTGCTGAACATCCAGACCGACGAAGCGGAGAACGCCGCCGGCACGCAGATCGTGGGCCAGGCCAACAACTTCAGCGTGTTGCGTCTCCAGCGCGAGATCGGCCGATCCAGCTACGGCGCCATCTTCGTGAACCGGCAGGGCACGGGCAGCTATGCGCCCGCGAACGATCACAACCGGGCCTATGGCCTGGACGCGAACATCCAGCTGTCGTCCAGCCAGCGCCTGTCGGGGTTTCTGGCGCGCACCGATTCCGGCGGCGCCGCGTCCGCCAACGGCAGCGACTACGCCGGGCGGGCGTTCTACAACTTCACCAACAACCTGTGGCAGATCTCGGGCGGCTTCTCACAGGTGGGGAAGACCTTCAATCCCGAGGTCGGCTTCCTGCCGCGCCGCGGCTACCGCCGGCCCGAGTTGCGTGTGTTCTTCCAGCCGCAGCCGAAGAACATCAAGTGGATTCGCCGCTTCGCGCCCCACGTGTCGTACGATGCCTATTACGGCTTTGACGACAAGCTGCAAACGTCGAGGGCGCATATCCACCCCCTCGAAGTGCAGCCGGCCCAGGGCGGGCGCTTCGGCTGGTTCTTCGACCACACCCGGGATAACCCGACGGCACCGTTCACCGTCTACAACCGCGACGGCAAGCGCGTCGTGATTCCGGCCGGTGAGTACTCCTGGATCCAGCACGGCTTCGAGTACTTCCATAACCCGAGCGCGCGAGTGACGGCGACCATTCGTTACCGCGTCGGCCAGTATTACGATGGCGATTTCCACGGCCCGGAAATCAACAGCGATTTCCGCATCACGCCCAAGCTGACGACGAGCGTCGGCTGGACCAACCAGAACATCACGCTGCCGTACGGGAACTTCGTCAACAACCTGGTCCCGATTAAGGCGAACTACTCGTTCACGACGCTGACCAATATCTCGGCCTTGTTGCAGTACAACGGCCAGACCGGCCAGTTCTCGTCGAACATCCGGCTGGCGATGCTGACCCGCAGCGGCACCGGCCTGTTCGTGGTGTTCAACGATCGCCGCGACCTGCTGAGTTCCACGGTGGCCGAGACGCTCGGCCGCTCGTTCGTCGTCAAGTACACCCGTCTCGTAGACTTCTAGCGCCGGCAATGCGTAGGGGCGTACTTTAGTGCGCCCGAGGAGGCAGCCATGGTCTCTCGTCGAGGATTCCTTCGTGGGTTTTCGGGTGGGGTGGTGGCCGCCGGCGCCATCGCGCGGTCCGGCGCCACCTTGGGCGCCTGGGAGGGCGGCCAGGTCATTGCGCCGACCCTGTCGGCCGCCCACCTCAAGCCGTCCGGTCCCCTGGACGAGGCGTACTGGTGGAAGGTCCGCAGCCAGTTCAACATCCTCGACGGCATGACCTTCATGAACAACGGCACCGAGGGTCCGGTGCCGCGCGTGGTGCTCGAGGCCAACGAGCGCTTCTTCCGCGAGATTGCGGAAAACCCGTCCAACAACTACCGCCGCGAGGAAATTGACGAAGTGCGGGCACTGGTCGCCGGCTTCGTCGGCGCCGAGCCCGGCGAGATTGCCCTGACCCGGAGCACCACCGAGGGCATGAACATCTTCACGCACGGCCTCGACTGGAAGGCCGGCGACGAGGTGATTTACTGCACCCACGAGCATGGCGGCGGCATCGGCTGCATCACGACCATGGCCAAGCGGGTTGGCATCAAGCCGGTGGTCATCGAAATCCCGTCGCCGCCCCAGAGCATCGAGCAGATCGTCGGCCTCTACGAGAAGGCGATCACGCCACGCACGAAGGTCATCATGGTCAGCCACATCACCTACGTGACCGGCCTGGTGACTCCGGTCAAGGAGCTGGCGGACTTGGCGCATCGGCGCGGGCTGCTGATCTCGGTGGACGGCGCGCACCCGCTCGGGATGATGGACCTGAACCTGAAGGCCCTCAACGTGGACCACTACGCGGCCGCGGGGCAGAAGTGGCTGATGTGCGGCACCGGGACGGGCGTCTGCTACGTCAAGCGCGAAGTGCAGGACCGCATCTGGCCGCTGATGGGGCCGCCGGGGGACCCGAAGGACGGCGCGAAAAAGTATGAAGCCGTCGGCCAGCGCGACGTGCCGTCGGTGCTCGGGATGACCGCCGCGGTGGAGATGCAGAAGGCGATCGGCAAGGCCAACATCGAGGCCCGGGTGCGGGCGCTCAGCACGCGGTTCCGGACCGGGCTCAAGACCATCCCGGGCGTCAAGGCGTGGACGTCGGAAGACCCCACTTTCGCCGCGGGCCTGACCCTGTTCAGTGTCCGCGACATCCCGATGGCCAACGTGCAGCAGGCCATCCTCAACCGCGACCGCATCTACATCCGCACGATGACGACCGGAAATTTGAATGCGGTCCGGGCGGCGACCCACATCTACAACATGCCGGAGGAAGTGGATCACCTGCTGGCCAGCATTCGCCACGTGTCGGAAAACTCGTCGCGCTACATGTCGACCGTCGCCAAGTAGCGCGTCGCCTGTTCGCCGTGGGCCTCGCGTGGGACGTGACACCCGCTCGAGGCCCTTTTTCTTGCCTGATTACGATTGACAAAGATTAGGTCTTCGTATAACGATATGCAGGCGTAAGCAATCCCCGCCATGGCCGGCCCCAAGCTCATGACCGCCGTCGAAGCCGCGCGCGCCGTCAGCCGATTGACGGGGCGCAAGTGCACGCCGCGCCGCGTCCGCCACTTGCTGGTGCAATGCCAGCTCGGCACCGAGCTGCAACAGCGCCAGCGCGGGCAGACTCGGCTCTTCGGCGTTTTGGATTTGGCCATCGTGCGGCTGGCCATCGAACTCGAGAAGCAGGGGGTGTCGTCGTGGGTGACCCGGGTCGTCCTGACCTACGTCCGCAACGACATTGTCATGGCCTTCAAGTCCGCGGCGCAGGTCGCGCTGGCGATTTCCGGGTTGCGGGGCAGCGTGCAGCCGGCGCTGAAGGCGAGACCGCCGGGGACCGTGGCGTGGGTGCCGCTCCGTGACGTGTGGAAGGGAATTGATGCGGAGATCGGCGAGGTCCGCGCCGCGCGGCCGACCGTGTGGATGTGGCGAGACGTGCCGTTAACGGCGGTGAAGCGCTCGACGCTCTGATTTGGATCGAACGCCAGGCCGGCGGCTGGGCGACGTCACGCGCTGGCGACCTGCTGCAGCGCCGAGCCGGCGGCGAGGCACACACCGCGCATGGCTGTGGCGATCTTGGTCTTTAGAATGTTGGCGTTGAGCGGCACCACCACCCATTCGGTGACCCCTACGCGCCGGGCAGCAAGAATCTCGTCCTCGCTTTCGTTCTTGGTCACCATCACGATTCCGATATCACGGGTGGCTTCCTTGCGGCGCAGGGCTCGCGCCAGATCGACGCCGCTCATGTCGGGGAGGTGTCGCTGAAGGATGACCAACCCGATGGGTAGTGCGACGAGGCTTCTGATTGCCTCCACGCCACTGCCGGCCTCGTGGCAGTCGTGACAGCCCATCTGGCCCAGGGTATTGATGACAATGCGCCGCATTGTTGGTGACTGGTCGACGACAAGTACGTGCATGACCCTCGCGATGCAGACGGCATGCCAGACGAGCCCTGGCCGGCTCCAGGGCCAATCTGCCCACGGCCGCACTGCCATCGCGCCAGGCCGTTACACAAACGAAGGCAGACATACGATTTTGTGGTCCGCTGGCGGCGCGACTCAATCTGATAGCTTGCGCCCTGAAAAAGGGCCGCGATATAATCAGCGTCTCTCCTGAGGCCAGGTAGCTCAGTTGGTAGAGCACACGACTGAAAATTGTGGTGTCGGGGGTTCAATTCCCTCCCTGGCCACCAACCTTCGCTCTGATTCTGGCGAAGGTTGCCCACCATAGCGGCGAAGCCGCGACGGTGGGCCTCAGCTAACGATTCGAGCTTCGGTTGGCAGGCCCTTGTCTGGCTTTCGGCCAACGAAGGTTGGTAATCTCAGTCCTCCCAAGACAAGCCACGCGCAACCCAGCCCGACGACCGCGCCGACCATGACGTCGGTCGGCCAGTGGACGCCGACGTAGACGCGCGAGATCCCCACCAGTAACGCGAACGGCCACAACACCCACCCGGCGCCCGGCAGCATGCGCGCGGCGGCGATGGATGCGGCGACCGCCCTGCCGGCGTGGCCGGACGGCATCGACGTCGCGACCGGCTTGCCAACGATTATCGATATGGTGGGGTCGGCCTGGTAAGGCCGCGGGCGATCGAAGATCGGTTTCATCACGATGTCGGTGATGACGAACGTGAAGCCGATGCAGAGCAGCAGGCGCCAGGCATCCGCCCGATAGCGGGGGAACACGGAGGCGATCAGGGCCAGGACCACCCACAGGAACCCGCCGGCCGCCAGTGCGCTGGCCAGGACCATCACGTCGTCCAGCCACGGGCGTCGCAGCTGGATGACGTGATGCAGCAGGTAGGTGTCCAGGGGTTAGGCCCCGACGGTCGCGGGCTCGGGTTCGCGGGACATACCGAGCACCTTACGCACTTTTTCCTCGATGACGGTGCGCAGCTCGATGTGTTCCTTGAGGTAGGTCTTGACGTTCTCGCGGCCCTGGCCGAGGCGCTCGCCGCCGTAGGCGAACCACGCGCCGCTCTTCTCGATGATCTTGTGCTCGACGGCAATGTCGATGAGGTCGCCTTCGCGCGACACGCCCTCGCCGTACATGATGTCGAACTCGGCCTCGCGGAACGGCGCCGCCATCTTGTTCTTGACGATCTTGACGCGCGTGCGTCCGCCGACGACGTTTTCGCCGTCCTTGATGGCGCCAATGCGGCGGATGTCGATGCGCACCGACGCGTAGAACTTGAGCGCGCGGCCGCCGGTGGTGGTTTCGGGGTTGCCGAACATCACGCCGATCTTCTCGCGCAACTGGTTGATGAAGATCAACGAGGTCTTCGACTTCGACACCGCGCCGGTCAGCTTGCGCAGCGCCTGCGACATCAGGCGGGCCTGCAGGCCCATTTGCGCCTCGCCCATGTCGCCTTCGATTTCGGCCTTGGGAACCAGGGCGGCGACCGAGTCGACCACGACGACATCGACGCTGTTGGACCGGATCAGGACCTCGACGATTTCGAGCGCCTGCTCACCGTTGTCGGGCTGCGACACCAGCAGGTTGTCGATGTCCACGCCCAGCTTCTTGGCGTAGGCCGCGTCGAGTGCGTGTTCGGCGTCCACAAAGGCCGCCAGGCCGCCGGTTTTCTGCGCCTCGGCAATGACCTGCAGGGCCAGAGTGGTCTTGCCGGACGATTCCGGCCCGAAGATTTCGATGACGCGTCCGCGAGGCACGCCGCCGATGCCCAGCGCGTAGTCGATGCTGAGGGCGCCGGTCGAGATCACATCCACCGGACCGACGGCCCTGTTCTGGCCGAGCCGCATGATGGATCCCTTGCCGAACTGCTTTTCGATCTGGCCCACCGCGATGTCGAGCGCTTTGATTCGTTCCTGTCGTTCGTCTAATGCCATGTGAATTGGGTCCTTTCGGGACAGGACTGATCCTAGAAACGCGCCAAGCGAAAGTCAAGCGTAAATCCGTGCACCCATTCGCCGCTTTGGGTTCATTTTCAACACTTTAGGGGAAGTGACCACTTTCGCCTGTTTTCAGGCCGGATCGCAGGGTTTGCCACCCATCGGTTTGACCGATGTCGCGAAAACCTCGTACGGTGAGGGATGCCGAGTCCGGTCGGACACCTGCTGGGAGGAGCAATCGTGGGGCGGGCCATGGTGCCTTCGGCAGTGCTCCTCTGCGCGATTGCCGGTGCCGCCCCCGACCTGGACTTCCTGTGGGGACGCCACAACATGGAGACCCATAGCCTGGGGGCCGCCGTCTTCGCTGGCCTCGCCGTCCTGGCCGGGACCCGCGGCAAGAATCCGCGGCTGGCCCTGGCCGTGACCCTGGCCTGGTCCACGCATGTGCTGTTTGACTGGCTGGGATCGGACGACACCCCGCCGCTGGGGGTGATGGCGCTCTGGCCGCTGAACAGCGGCTTCTATTTCGCGAACGCGTTTGTCTTCGACGCCATCTCGCGGCGGTACTGGCTGCCGAACTTCGTCACGCACAACGCGTGGGCCGTGATCAAGGAGACCCTGATCCTCGGCCCACCGTTCCTCTTGGTTACAGCACTTCGATGGCGAGGGCGACGCCGTTCCCGCCGCCCAGGCACAGCGTAGCGACGCCGCGCTTCAGGCCGCGATCCTTCAGCGCATAGATCAGCGTCGTCAGGATGCGGGCGCCGGAGGCGCCAATGGGGTGGCCGAGGGCCACGGCGCCGCCGTTCACGTTGACCTTCGCCGGGTCGATGCCCAGTTCCTGCATCACCGCGACGGCCTGGACCGCGAACGCTTCGTTCAACTCCATCAGGTCGATGTCGTTGAGCGACCAGCCGGCCTTCTTCACAACCTTGCGCGTGGCTTCCACGGGCGTCATCAGCAGCATCTTTGGCGCGAGACCGCTGGTGGCCTGCGCGACGATGCGGGCCAGGGGTTTCGCACCGAGTGCGGCGACCTTGTCTTCGGCCATCACCACGAGGGCGGCGGCGCCGTCGTTCACCGGCGGCGCGTTGCCCGCGGTCACCGAGCCGTCCTTCCTGAACGCCGGCTTCAGCTTGCGCAGGACCTCGGCCGTGGTGTCGGCGCGCACGGACTCGTCGGCCGCGAACATTAACGGATCCCCCTTTTTCTGGGCGATGGCGACCGTCAGGATCTCGGCGGCGAACTTGCCGGCGGCCTGCGCGGCCGCGGCTTTCTTGTGGCTGTTGGCCGAGTACTCGTCCTGCTGGTCGCGGGTCACCTTGAACGCATCAGCGACCGTTTCACCGGCGTTCCCCATGTGCCAGTTCTCGAACGGGCACCACAGGCCGTCGTGAATCATCAAGTCCACCACCTGCCCGTTGCCCATGCGCAGGCCCTCGCGCACCTTGGGGATGATGTAGGGGGCATTGCTCATCGACTCCATGCCGCCAGCCACCGCAATGTCGATGTCGCCGGTCTGGATGCCTTGCTGCGCGAGCATCACGGCCTTGAGGCCGGAGCCGCAGACTTTGTTGATGGTGAGCGCGGCCACGTGATCGGCCAGCCCGCCCCTGAGCGCCGCCTGCCGTGCCGGCGCCTGTCCGACGCCGCCCGACACGACGTTGCCCATGATGCACTCGTCGACGATCGCGGGATCAATCCCCGCGCGGACGACCGCCTCGCGAACGACCATCGCGCCCAGTTCAGGCGCGGTGAAGTCCTTCAGCGTGCCGAGAAATTTGCCGGTGGGGACACGGACTGCACTGACGATGAATGCGCTTCGCATGATGGGATCTATCTTGACATTAATAAGGTGCCTAGGGTGCCTAAGGTGCCTAAGGGGCCAAGGGTGCGACCGTGCGTTCGTGCACTCCAGGCACTTTAGGCACCCTAGGCACCTTGTTATCTAAACTCCAGCCGCTTGACGACGTTCTCGCCGAGCAGGTCGCCCATGCGCAGGTGAATCAGCGAGTTGGACTTGCGGACGGCGTCGAGCCAGGCGGGGGTGTCGGACTTCACGTGGAGGGTGCCGTCCGAAACCAGGCGGACGGTCGTGGCCTTGGCGATGGCCGGGCCGACGGCGAGGCGCCAGGCGAGGGTGACCTTCTCGTCGCTGAGCGGCGCCTTGCGGAGGACTTCCGCCACCACGGTGGTCATCACTTTGTTCGCCTGAATCACGCTGCTGAGAATATCATTCGCCGGGCGGGCCAAAGCCCGTCCCTACACTTGGAGCGTTTATGCGCAGGACTGTGGCCGGTTTGTTCGCGGCGGTGGTGGTGGCGTCATTCGGGTTCGTTCATCTGCAAGGCCAGGCGGCGCCCTGGAACCTGGTAGCGCACGAGATTGGGACCGGCCTGCGCGGCGGCTACCAGGTGGTGGCGACCGACATCAACAAGGATGGTCGCGTCGATCTGCTGGCCGTGGCCACGTCCGCGACGGCCGAGCTCGTGTGGTTCGAGAATCCCACCTGGACGCGTCACGTCATGGCCTCGGGCCTGCCGTCGATGATCAACGCCGACGCGTTCGACATCGACAAGGACGGCATTCCTGAAGTCGCGCTGGCCAGCGGCTTCGCGACCGCGCCCACCCGGAGCGCCGGCGTCATGACCATGCTCACGCACGGTGCCGACGTCAACGCGCCCTGGACCGCGAAAGAATTCGACCGCACGCCCACCGCGCACCGCGTCCGCTGGATTGACGCGCTGGGGAACGGGCAGAAGCTGCTGATCAACGCGCCACTGGCGGGCATCAACGGCGTGTCGCCCGACTACCGGGACGCGACGTCGATTTACGCCTACCGGACCGGCGACCTCATTCGCACGACGGTCACCGGCGCCGAGCAGGGCGTCGTGCATGGCCTGGCCGTGGTGGACTGGGACGGTAAAGGCCGCCAGTCGCTGCTGACGGCGAGCTTCCTGGGCATTCACCTGCATCGCTTCGCCAACGGCGCGTGGACGCGCACGCAATTGACGGCCGGCGATCCCGGCGCCTGGCCGAAAAACGGATCGAGCGACGTGGCGGTGTTGCGCACCAACGCCGGGCGTCAACTCGCGGCCATTGAGCCGTGGCACGGCAACCAGGTGGTGATCTACCGCGGCTCCGGTGACAAGTGGGATCGGCGCACGATGATCGACGACACGCTCAATGACGGCCACACGCTGGTGTCTGGCGATCTGGATGGTGACGGCGTTGACGAAGTGGTGGCTGGCTATCGCGGCGGCGGTGGCGGCGTGAACATCTACAAGCTCGGCGCCAACGACGCGTGGACGAAGACGGTGCTGGAGCAGAAGGGGATGGCCGCCGCCGGCTGCGCGCTGGCGCACTTGAACGCCGACAAGCGTCTTGATCTCGCCTGCATCGGCACGGCGACGGCGAATCTGAAGTGGTACGAGAACCTTCCAGTCAAATAGTCCTTGCGAGCCGCTCACCGCGGCGTGCAGAGCTCCTTGCGGCGGCCGGCATCTCGTTCGAGGTGCTGGCGGCCGACATCGACGAATCCGTGCAGCCCGGGGAAGCTCCCGCCGCGTATGTCGAGCGCCTCGCCATCGAAAAGGCCAGGGCCGTGCTGGCCTTGCGTCCTGGCGCGACCGTGCTCGGCGCCGACACCACCGTGGTGGCAGACGGGCTGATCCTCGGCAAGCCTGCGGATGAGCTGGAGGCAGCCGGCATGCTGCGCCGCCTGCGCGGACGCATGCATGACGTCTATACCGGCGTCGCCGTGGTCAGCGCCGACGGGGTGCGATCGGCGGTCGAGCACACCAGGGTATGGTTCGCGCCGATGACGGATGAAGACATTTCCTGGTATGTCGCCAGTGGCGAGCCCGTGGACCGCGCCGGCGCCTACGCCATCCAGGGACTGGCCTCCCGTTTCATCCCCAGAATCGAAGGCTCCTATACCAACGTGGTGGGGTTGCCGGTGGCGCTGGTCTCTAGTATCCTGATCGCGGAGCGGCCAATCCGGCTAAGTCCTGAATTATGAAGCACAAAGCGGTCAAAATCGGCCTGACGAGCCTGGTTCTCGCGATGACCTTCGGCGGTCTGCTGTACACGACGATGGCCGAAGGCACGGAGTACTACAAGCACGTTGACGAAGTCATGACGCAGCCGGGGGAGTGGTACGGCAAGAAGCTGCAACTGCATGGCTTCGTCGTGCCCGACTCGATCATGAAACGCAAGAACAGCCTGGACTATCAATTCAAGGTCCAGAGCAACGGGCACATCGTCAGCGCCACCTACACCGGCGTCGTGCCCGACACGTTCAAGAGCGATTCCGAAGTCGTGCTGAAGGGCGTCCTGACCCCCGAGGGCTTCACGACACAGCCCAACGGCGTGATGGCGAAGTGCCCGTCGAAGTACGAAGCCAAGCCCGGCGGCGCGACCGCGCCGTCCGGAAGATACTAAGGGGCCCCCATGGCCTCACTCGGCGCCTTTCTACTCCTGCTGACCTTCGTGACCGCGGCCTACGCGGTCGCCGCATCCGTCGCCGGCGCGCGCCGGCGCAACACCCGCCTGATTGAAAGCGGCATCGGCGCGTTCTACACCGTGGCGGCACTGATGACGGTGGCGTCGGGCGTGATCATCTACGCCTTTGTCGCCGGCGACTATTCCATCCGCTACGTCCAGCGTTACTCCGACAGCGTGCAGCCGATCTTCTACAAGATCACCTCGTACTGGGGCGGCCTCGACGGCTCGGTGATGTTCTGGGTGTTCCTGCTGTCGCTGTTCGGTTCGGTGGCCGTCAAGGTGAACCGCGTCAGCCATCGCGAGCTCATCCCCTACGTGGTGGCGGTGATTGGAGCAGTGGAGATGTTCTTCCTGTTCCTGATGATCATCCACAACAACCCGTTCTCGACCTACCTGACCGAGTCGCCGACCGACGGGCGCGGGCTGAACCCGCTGCTGCAGAACTTCTACATGGCGATCCACCCGCCGACCATGTACCTCGGGTTCGTCGGCTTGACCATTCCGTTCGCGTTCGGCATGGCCGCGCTGATCACCGGGCACCTGGATGATTCGTGGCTGCGCGCCGTGCGCCGGTGGACGATGTTCTCCTGGTTCTTCCTGTCGCTGGGACTCACGCTCGGCATGATCTGGGCGTACGAGGAACTCGGCTGGGGCGGCTACTGGGGCTGGGATCCGGTGGAAAACGCCGGCATGCTCCCGTGGTTCACGGCCACCGCGTTCCTTCACTCGGTGATGGTGCAGGAACGGCGCGGCATGCTGCGCGTGTGGAACGTGTCGCTGGTGATCATCACGTTCCTGCTGACCATTGTCGGGACCTTCCTGACGCGGTCGGGCGTCGTGCAGTCCATCCACGCCTTCGGCGAAGACCCGCAGCTCGCCCGCTATTTCGCGGCCTTCATGATCTTCACCATCGTCTTCAGCTTTGGCTGGGTAATCTACCGGCTGCCGCTGCTGAAGGCCCGCCACGAGCTCGACTCGTGGATGTCGAAAGAAGCGGCGTTCCTCGCCAATAACTGGGTCCTGTTGTTTGCGGCCATGTTCGTCCTGTTCGCCACCCTCTTCCCGACGATCACCGAGGCGATCAACGGCGAGCGCCTCACCGTGGGCCCGCCGTTCTTCAACCGCTGGATGGTGCCGATCGGCCTGATCCTGCTGGTGTTGACCGGCACCGGCCCGCTGCTGGCCTGGCGCAAGTCCACCATCATGAACCTGAAGGATCAGTTCATGTGGCCGACGCTGACCGGGCTCGTGGTCGGCGGCACGGTGGCGGCCCTGGGCGTGCGGGTGTGGGGCTCGGGCCTGTGCTTCGCGCTCAGTGGCTACGTGCTGGCCACGCTCACGCAGGAAGTCATCCGCGGCGCCAACGTCCGGCGCGGCATGACCGGCACCGACCTGCTGACGGCGATGATCGGCCTGGTGTCGCGCAACAAGCGCCGCTACGGCGGCTACATCGTGCACGTCGGCATCGTGCTGATCTTCATCGGCTTCGCCGGCGAGGGCTTCAGCCGCGATCAGCAGCTGCTGCTGAAGCCGGGTGAAGAGGCCACGGTCGGCGACTACACGCTGCACCTCGACGCCATCCGCGTCACCGACGACGGGCAGAAGCAGATGGTGACCGGCCACATCACGGTGAAAGACAAGAACGGCGCCGTGCTCGAGCAGATGAAGCCGGCGAAGTGGTACTTCCGGAAGCACGAGGAAGAGCCCACCTCCGAGGTCGCCATTCGCCGCACGTTCGCCGAAGACCTGTACGTGGTGATGCCGGCCTTCGAAATTGAAGAGCAGACCGCCAGCGTGGAGGTGCACATCAACCCGCTGGTGAACTGGGTGTGGTTCGGCTTCGGCATTCTCGCCATCGGCACCGGCATCGCGCTGCTGCCGGAAACGGCGATGAGCTTCGCCGTCGCGCGGCTGCCGTCGGACGTCGTCACCGCGTCGGTGCTCCTGCTGTGCCTGCTGCTGCCGACCGGGGTGGCGTTCGCCCAGCACGTGGAGACCGGCCAGGATCCGCGGCTGGAGAAGATCACGACCCCCGAGGCGCGCGAGATCGCGCACAAGCTGGCGTGCTGGTGCGGCGGCTGCTCGAAGCTGCCGGTGGGGCAGTGTTCGTGCGGACACTGCGCCGTTGAGCGGGCGAAGATTGACGTCATGCTCAAGGAAGGCAAGAACGAGAGCCAGATCCTGAAGTTCTACGTGGACACATTTGGCGGCAACCAGATCCTGAGCGAGCCACCCAACAGCGGCTCCGGCCGCGTCGTGTGGATGATGCCGATCGTGGTGGGGCTGGGCGGATTCATGACGGCGGCCTATCTCGCCATGCGGTGGTCCTCTCGGCGGACGTCGTTGGCCGGCATGCCCGCCGGGATTGAAGACCCCGAAATGGCGTCGCGGCTGAACGACGAATTGCGCAACCTCGATTAATGGCGCGTCACGACTCCAGGCACGACCGCCCTCGCGGCGAGTCGTCACACACGGGCGCCGGTGCCCTGCAGGACCTGTCCTCCGACGCGCGTGGCACGAAGGAGGATGCGTTTCTGCAGCCCTGGCAGTTCTTCCTCCTCGGCGGCATGCTGGCGGCCACCGCCACCGTGATCGTCGCCACCGGCCAGTCGCCGGCCAACATCATCACCCTCAGCCTGACCGTGGTGTCGGTCAGCTTCGTCGGCCTTGGCGCCTACCGCATGCTGTCGCCGCTGGTGTCGCCGGACGTGGACGCGCCGGTCATGATCGGCGGGCGCACCCGCCTCGCGCTCGATCGTGAGAAGACGCTGGTGCTGCGGTCGATCAAGGAACTCGAGTTCGACTACGCGATGGGCAAGATGTCGCAGGCCGACTTCGACGAAATGGGCGGCCGCCTCCGCCTGCGCGCGCTGGGACTGATGCGCCAGTTGGACGCCGGCGGCGGGTACCGCGAGCAGATCGCCCGGGAAGTGGCGGAGCGGCTGGCGGACGCACACGAAGCACCCGCTGCACCTGTCGCACCCGAGGCACCTGTGGCCCCTGTTTGCCACTGCGGCACGGCCAACGACCCCGACGCGCGCTTCTGCAAATCCTGCGGAGACAAACTGTGATTCGCCAGAAGGCCACAACTTCTCGACCGCCGAAGCCTTGGCGAAGGCGGTTGGTTCCGGCGTTGTTGATCGCGATGTTCATGGCCACGCCGGCCTTCGCGCAGGTGGCCATGCCGGACGCCAGCGCCATGTCGGGCCAGCCGCTGCCGGCGCCGGAACTGCCCGACGCCACGGTGACGGTGCGCGTGGTGCGCGAGCGCATGGGGAACAACCTCGCGGGCGTCGTGGTGACGCTGACGGTCGCCGGCGCGCCGCGCACGGCGACCACGGATGCGCAGGGCCGCGCCCAGTTCGAAGGCCTGGCCGCCGGCGCGCCCGTGCAGGCCACGGCCACGGTAGACGGGGAAGTGCTGACGTCGCAGGCGTTCGCGGTGCCGGTCAAGGGCGGTGTTCGCGTGGCGCTGGTGGCGGGGATCCAGCAAGCGGCCGCAGCGGAGAAGGCGGCCGCGGCTGCCGCGGCCAGCGAACCGGCCCGCCCCGGCGTGGTCGAGTTCGGTCCCGATTCGCGTCTCATTTTCGAGTTCCAGAACGACACCCTGACCGTGTTCTACCTGCTGGAAGTCGTGAACAACGCCCGCACGCCCATCGACATCGGCGGGCCGATCCTGATGGAGCTGCCCACTGGCGCGTCGGGCGCCTCCATGATGGAGGGGTCATCGCCCTCCGCCAGCGTGCGCGGTGACATCCTGACCATCACTGGTCCGTTTGCACCGGGCAAGACCATGGCGCAGGTCGGCTTTTCACTGCCGCAGGTCGACGCCGCCGCCGCGATCAGCCAGAAATTTCCGGTCGCGCTCGCGCAGGTGTTCGTGGCCGCCGAGAAGGTGGGCGCCATGCAGATGTCGTCGCCGCAGCTGACCGATGCGCGCGACATGACGTCCGACGGCCAGGCGTTCATCATGGGCACCGGCAACCGCTTGAACGCGGGCGACACCCTGGTCGTGAACCTGTCGGGGATGCCGGCCCACAGCGACCTGCTGCGCAACATCGCCCTCGGCGCGGCGGTGCTGATCTTCGCGGTGGGCACCTGGCTGTCGATCTCGCCGAAGGCCGCGCGTGCCTCCGAAGAGGCCAAGCTGACGTCGCAGCGCGACCGGTTGATGGCCGACGTGGTGGCCCTCGAGCGCAAGCGCCGGCAGAAGCCGCTGCCGCCGAATGATGAAGCGAGGCTGCAGCGCCTCACCGTGGACCTCGAGCGCGTGTTGGCGATGCTCGACCGCGGACCGCGGTCGGGAGACGAAGGCGCGGCGGCTTGAATTTGGACTTTCGCCGGCTGGCCGTCGTTGACCTCGCGCGTCACTACGGCCGTCGCAAGGCCCTTTCGCAGGTGAACTTCACCTGCGAGGCGGGCGAGATCATCGGGCTGCTCGGGCCCAACGGTGCGGGCAAGTCCACCCTCCTGAACATCCTGGCGACGCTGCTCAGCCCTTCGCGCGGGCGCGTCGAGTACGGCGAGCGCACCGCCGCGCAGACCGGCGCCGACATCCGCGCCTGCATCGGGATGCTCGGGCACGACCTGTTTCTCTATCCCGAGCTCACCGCGCGCGAGAACCTCGTGTTCTTCGGTCAGCTCTACGGCCTGTCGAGCGTCGCCGAACGGGTGACGTCGGCGCTCAGCCGGGCCGGCCTCGGCGAGCGCGCCGATGACTTCGTGTCCGGCTTCTCCCGCGGGATGCGCCAGCGCGTGGCGCTCGAGCGGGCTTTGCTCCACGAGCCACGCCTGATCCTGCTCGACGAGCCCTTCACGGGGCTCGACCAGGCGTCCAACCGGGCCCTGGTTGACCGCCTGCGCGAACGCCAGCAAGCCGGCTGCGTGATCGTGCTCGCCACCCACGACCTCGACATCGTCGATGGCGTGCTGTCGCGCGCGGTGTTCCTGCGCAATGGCCGGCAGGTCGGGGAGCCGGGCCCGGGTCACGCGCTGCGCGAGCGCTACCAGCACGCCATGGCGGAATCATGAACGCCTTCTTCCGCGTCGCCTGGATCGTGGTGAAGAAGGACCTGACCGTGGAGGTCCGCAGCCTCGAGATCCTGTCGACGACGATCTTCTTTGCGGTCACGGTCGTGCTGATGTTCTCCTTCGGCCTCGTCGTGGACGGACGGCCGCTGAACGACGTGGCCGCGGCCATCCTGTGGGTGGCCATCGCGTTTTCCGGGACGCTGGCCCTGGGCCGCACCTTCGAGCGTGAACGGCAGAACGACACGCTGCGGGCGCTGTTGATGGCGCCGGCCGACCGTCCTGCCCTGTACGTGGGGAAGCTCGCCGGCATCCTGATGCTGCTCGCGCTCGTGGAAATGGTCCTGGTGCCGCTGGTCGGGTTGCTGTTCGCGGCGCCGGTCTTCGAGCACGGCCTCCAGCTGGTGACGTTGCTGGCGGGCGGGACGATTGGCTTTGCCGCGGTCGGCACCCTGTTCGCCGCCATGCTGGTGCGGGCCAGGAGCCGCGACGTGCTGCTGCCCATCATGTTGTATCCCATGACCGTTCCGGTCATGATTGCGGGAGTCCGGGGGACGGCGGCGCTGTTTCAGCCGACGCCCGACCTGGCGGTGGCGCAGTTCTGGATGGGCCTGCTCGGCTTTTTCGACGTGGTCTTCATCACGCTCGCGCTGTGGACGTTCGATCCGGTGATGACGGATTAGTGGGGCGTATCAACAGCATGGAATGTTGTCTAGAGCATGCTCAACGACGGTATCGCGGCCGTTCCTACGGAACGGCCCGCCAGGGTTCTCGAACCTGCGAGCCACGGGAATGACCCGATCAACAGTCGTAATGCTGGCCCTGGCGGCGGGGATGTTCGCCCTGGCGCCGTGGATGATCAACGCGGCGCCGAACGAGGCGACGATGGGCCTCGTCTACAAGATCTACTTCTTCCACATGCCGTCGGCCTGGATGTTCATGGTGGCGGCCATCACGGCTGGCATCGCGAGCGCGCGGTTCCTGTTCCTGAAGCGGCCGTCGGCCGACGGCTGGGCGCTGGCCGCCGGCGAGCTGGCGGTGCTGTTCGGGGCCTTCACGCTGGTCACCGGCCCGCTGTGGGCGCGCAAGGCGTGGGGCGTGTGGTGGGTGTGGGACGCGCGGCTCACCTCGAGCCTGATGCTGTTCATGATCTTCGTCGCCTACCTGTTGCTGCGGAAGTACGGCGGCCCGGGTTCCGACAAGCTCGGCGCCGGCATGGCGTTGTTCGGCATGGCCAACGTGCCGTTCATCTACATCTCCGTGAACTACTGGCGCACGTTCCACCCGCTGACCTCGGTGGTGCCGACGCTGCCGGTCGAAATGGGCATTCCGTTGTGGTACTGCGTGACCGCGTTCACGCTGCTCTTCGTGGTGCTGTTGCGGATGCGGACGCGGCTGGAGCACCAGCGCGCGCGCGTCGAAGCGTTGTACCTTCTCGAGGACGAATCGTGATGCGACTTCAGACCGTAGTGTTGTGCGCGTGGCTGCTGGCGGTACCCGCGACGATGACGGCGTCGGCCATGCAGCAACCGCCGTCCGGCGATTTCGTGCCGGTGGACGAGACGATTCCGGGCGAACAGATCCCCGCGCTGCCGCTGATCGCGACCGCCTACGGGTTCATCTGGGTGGTGATGCTCGGGTATGTGTGGTCGATTGGCCGGCGGCTGCAGAAGGTCGAGACCGAGCTCGCCGAACTGGAATCGCGGGGGAAGTAGATGGAGTTTGGCATCCCCAACGCATCGCACTTCATTTTCATCCCCGGCATACTGATTGTCGGTGTGGTGATCGGCTGGATTCTTGGCTCGCGCGCCGCGCAGGACGCGATGGCGTCGGAACTGCGCAAGCGGGAACAGCGCGCCGAGCGCCACAACAAGACTACGTAGGGGTCAGACCCCTCGGCACATCCCGCTCGGGGTCAGACCCCGGCGCCTACCCTAGCGTCCAAGCGCCAGGCGCTGCGCGAGCACGTCCGGCAACCCTTCCTGAAGAATGCGCGCCTGCGCCTTCGCGATCGGGTACTCCACCCGGTGAAGCGTGACCTCACGCGCGGCGGTATCGACCACCGCGAAACCGGCGCGCGGGTCGCCATCGCGCGGCTGGCCCACCGAGCCCGGGTTGATCAGGTAGCGATTCGCGTCGTCCAGGGCAATCGTGAACGGCCGGCGTTCCTCCGCCGTGGACAATCCGAACTGATCGCGCGACAGGTAGTGGCCGACCTGGACGTGCGTGTGGCCGAACAGGCACAGCGGCCGGCGGGCGGCGTGCATGGCGCGCAGCGCGTCGAGGTCGTCGAACACGTAGGCGTCTTCGTCGAATGGCGTGCCGTGGCAGATCTCGATCAAATCGTCGACGACCACCGGGCCTTCCGGCAGAGCCGCCAGCCACTCGCGGTTTTCCGGCGTGAGCGCGTCGTAGGTCCAGCGGATGGCGCTGCGGGCGACCGCATTGAAGCCTGCCGAGCTTTCGACGCCCGAGCCGACCTTGTCGTGGTTGCCGCGAATGATGGCCTGGGGCGCCAGGGCCCGCACGCGCTCGCAAATCGCGTTGGGGTCGGCGCCGTAGCCGACCAGGTCGCCGAGCACCAGGACCCGCTCGCAGGTGAGCGGGACGGCGGCGGCCATGACGGTCTCATAGGCCTCGAGATTCGCGTGAATATCGCTGATTACCAGGTAACGCATCGGCCCTCGGAGTTCTGACAGTCAGGCTCCATTGAGCCACTCTACGATGTAATCGACGAGCTCCTCTACGGAGGCGCGTCCTGCATCAACCCGGAGGTGCGCCTGGCGGTAGGCCGCGAGGCGCTGATTATAAAGCTGTTCCATCTCCAGTCGATCGGCGGCCAGCGGGCGCCGGCCGTCGGACGGCACGCGGGAGAGTATCGTCGAGAACGGCGCGTCGAGCCACACCACCGCGCCGTCCCGGAGCATCAGCTCGCGGTTGGCGGGGTCCTCAAAGGTCCCGCCGCCCGAGGCGACGACCGCGCCCCGCTCGGGCAGAAGGTCGATCAGGACTTTGCGCTCGCACGCGCGGAAATAGGGTTCGCCGTCCTGGCGGAAGATCGTTGAAATGTCGCGCCGCTCGTTGCGTTCGATGCAGGCGTCGATGTCTTCCACCTTCCAGTCGAGCCGCTTGCCGAGCGCGCTGGCCGCCGTGGTCTTGCCGGCGCCCATGAAGCCGACCAGGTAAACCTTGTCAGCCTTCACGCGTCAGCCTCTCGAGGTCATCGAAGAAGGCCGGGTACGAGACCGCCACGGCGTCGGCGCCTTCGATCAGCGTCGGGCCGCTGGCGCCGAGCGCGGCGATGGCAAAGGCCATCGCGAGCCGATGATCGTGGTTGGCGTGCACGGTGCCGCCCGTGAGGCGGGTGCCGGATCGGACCTGGAAGCCGTCGGGCCGCTCCTCGGCATCGGCACCCATGGCGCGGAGGCCGGCCACCAGTTCGGCAATGCGGTCGCTCTCCTTGACGCGCAGTTCGCCGGCGCCGGACACCGTGACGCTGCCGCCGAATGTGCCAAGCGTGGCCAGTACCGGCAGCTCGTCGATTACCTCGGGCACTTCGGCCGGGGTAATCACGAGGTCGCGCATCGCGCCGTGCCGCACGCGGAGGCGGCCCACCGGCTCGCCGTGCCACTCGCCTTCGACGGTGGTGTCCACCTGGGCGCCGAACCGGCGGAGCACGTCGAGCAGCCCGGCGCGGCTCGGGTTCAGGCCGACGTCCGTGATGGTGACGTCCGACCCGGCCAAGGCCGACGCTGCCACGGCCCAGAACGCGGCAGACGACAAGTCTCCCGGCACCCGCAGCGATCGCCCGGACAGCCGTTGGCCGCCGCGCAGCGTGACCGAGCGGTGGTCCACGCCAACCGCGGCCCCGAACGCGGCCAGCGCCCGTTCCGTATGATCACGGGTAGAGGCGGGTTCAACCACGGTGGTGTCGCCGGTCGCCTGGAGGCCGGCCAGCAGCACGGCGGACTTGACCTGTGCGCTCGGCGTGTCGGGGGCGAAGCGGATGCCCACGAGGTCGCCGCCGCGAATAATCAGCGGCGGACGGTCGCCGGGCCCGGCGGTGACGAGGGCGCCCATTTGCGTGAGCGGGCCGATGATCCGGCGCATGGGCCGCCGCGACAGTGAGGCATCGCCGATCAGGGTCGATAGGAAGGGATGAGCGGCGACGACGCCGCCCAGCATCCGCATGGTGCTGCCGGAATTGCCGCAATCGAGCGGGCCGGCGGCGGCGGCCAGGCCCCGGAGCCCCCGGCCCTGGACGGTGACGAGCGGCGGATCGTTATCGCCTCCAGATGGCGTTCGTGAGACGATAGCCCCGAGAGACGCCAGGCAGGTGAGCGTCGACGCGCAATCAGCACCGGGCGCGTAGTTGGCAATGGCGGAAGGGCCATCGGCAATGGCCGCGAGCAATGCGTAACGGTGCGAGATGGATTTGTCCCCCGGCACTCGCAGCACGCCGGACACGGCGCGCGCGGGGGATACGGCAATTCGGTCGGCCACTCGCATCATGTTCAACTATAGCAACTTGACCGGCTTTGAAGCGCTATGGTACTTAACCAGCACATGTCGCGCGTCAGACCGGGGCGAGTTTCGAGTGGCCCGAACCCGACCCGATGATTCCACCGCACACGGTCCGCCTTGAATTCAACAGCGCGTTCGACATGCTCGACTTCGTGCAGGTCGTCAGCGACCATGTCGGCAAGATGGCCGGTCTCGATGAAGATCAGCTCCACTGGGTCAGCGTCGCCGTGCGCGAATCGGTGGTCAATGCCATCAAGCACGGGAACAAGAACGACAGCAGCAAGCGCGTGATTGTCGAGTTCAGCCCGGTGCCGCCCACCGCTGCCGGCGAGCTGGTGATTCGCATCGAGGACCAGGGCGAGGGCTTCGTCCCGGAAGAAGTGGCCGATCCCCTGGCGCCCGAAAATATCCTGAAGTCGAGCGGCCGCGGGATCTTCCTCATTCGCAACTTCATGGACGAAACGGTGCTGAAGAAGGTGCCCGGCGGCATGGAGATCCGGATGGTCAAGAAGATTGCCAAAGGGGCCACCGATTAGACACCGATTAGTCACAGATTCATTGACACTTCCCCCCGCATTTCTTGCTACGGCCGTTGAAGCCGTCGTTCGCGCCGGCGAGATGCAGATCGCCAAGTTTGGCACCGGTGTTCGCGTCGACAAGAAGGGCACCATCGACCTGGTGACCGAGGTGGACGTCGAGGTGGAACGCATGTTCCGCGCGATGGTCGCCGCACGCTTTCCCGATCACGACGTGCTCGCCGAGGAGTTCGCGACGCCCCCGACTGGCGCGAGGCATCGCTGGGTGTTCGACCCGCTCGACGGCACCACGAACTTCGCGCACGGGGTGCCGATCTTCTGCGCGTCGCTGGCGCTCGAGATCGACGGCGACGCCGCCGTGGCGGCCGTCTATGATCCCAATCGCCGCGAGCTCTTCACCGCGGAAGCGGGGATGGGGTCGCGCCTGAACGGCCGGCCGCTTCGGGTTTCGACCAATGCCGGCGTCATCGATGCGATGCTGGTCACGGGCTTTCCGTATCACGTCCAGCAGAACCCCGAGGAGTTCCTCAAGGTGTTCGGGCAGGTGTTACGCCGCGCGCGCGCGGTGCGGCGCCTGGGGTCGGCCGCGATCGACATCTGCTGGGTGGCGGCGGGCCGCATGGAAGGCTTCTGGGAGGCCGACCTGAAGCCCTGGGACACGCGGGCGGCCGCGTTGATCCTCCAGGAAGCGGGCGGCCGTGTGACCGCGATGGACGGCGGCCCGTGGATACCCGAGAACGGCGACATTCTCGCCACCAACGGGTTGATTCACGACGAGGTCTTGCGGATTATCGGGTCCGCCTAGCCGCCTTCGCCAAGGCTCCGGCGCCCAAGAAGGCGGACGCTACATCAGTGTGGCTACATCAATGTGGCGTCCGGCATCAGCCGGACCTCCTCCGATACAGCGCCACGTTCCCGCCCTCGCACGCGCGTTCAAAGCCGCGCAGGAACCCCGGCCACGACTGCGCCTTCTGGTGCAGCATGTCGCCACCCTCGGCGGCTTCTTCAATCAACACCCATCCAGTGAAGGCCACGGGACCGTACGCGTACGCCGCCTGCCAGGTCGGACCGCTGCCCTCGTGCAGGAAGTCGGCGAGGTCGAAGCCTGCCAGCGACAGCTCCTGCATGTAGTGCGCGAGGGCGCCCATGCTGGCCATGATCGTGGTCCCGTCATAGGCGTCGGCCAGGCACTGCGTCACCGCGCGCCGACCCAGGCCGTTCGGGCGATCCAGCTGCGCCTCGACGATCATCGGCGCCTCGCGATCGAACGGGCCGACCTGCAGCAACACCGCGGCGAGCACGGCGATGGCCACCGGCGCCGCCGCGCGCCGCAGCAGCCCGACCCCGGCGCCGATGCACGCGGCGCACCCCAGAATCAGCGGCACTTCATAGCGGATGCGAAACGGGTGACCGGAGGTGAAGGCGTAGAACGGCAGCGCCGCTGAGGCGAGCAGGACGATCGGGAAGGCCAGGCCGCTCCAGGACCGCCGCCAGACCGCCGCCAGCAGCAGGATCGGCGCGGCGATCTCCGCCGCCATCAGGAGCCGCGTGCCGCCGAGGTCGGCGACGCCCTTCAGGATCGCCTCGGCGACCACCATCGGCTGGCCCTGCAGCGCCGGATCGGGCACGTAGAAGCCGCCGGTCACGAACCATTCGCCGATCGACGCGAAGCTCATGCCCATGAAGAACAGCACGGCGCCGGCGGGGTAGCACGCCAGGCGGGCCGTGCTTTTGACGACCCGCGCCAGCGGCGCCCCGCGGCGCCACTTCACCCAGGCCGCCACCGCCATGGCCGCGCCGACTATCGGCCAGGCTTCGTAACGCGTGAGGCAGGCGGCGACAATGGTCCAGCCCGCGGCCCGCGGCACCGCGACCGCGTCCGACAGGGCCCACTCCGCCAGGTGCAGCACGACCAGGCTCGAGAGCGCGAACAGCAGCGGCTCGGTCATGGGCGTGCTCTGCAGATAGAGCACGTTCGGGTTGGCCGCGAAGAGCCCCGCGGCCAGGGCGGCGCCCCAGCGCGAGCCAGTCGCGCGCAGGACAAGCGCCGACAGGCAGGCGACCGTGACGGCAAACGACGCAATCGACATGACGATGGCGGACGCCCCGGTCCGGTACATCCAGTCGATCTGGACCGGGAGGGCGTTGAGCAAGTGCGGCAAGGGGAGCCAGACCGCGCCGATTTGCTCCCAACTGGGCGTGAGGCTGTCGAGGATGCGGCGGGCCACCACGAGGTGCGCCTTGGCGTCGTAGTGGCTCAGGGTCAGGCCGGCCGACCAATACACCGCGGCGGCGACCGCGCCCAGGAGGGCGGCCAGGGCGCCCAGCGCACGCGAAAGGGGATCGAATGAGGACACGGTCGCGTTATATAATGCCTCGTCCCGCTCAATGCAGCCTGAGCTTTCGATCGTCATCCCCGTCCACAACGAGTCGCCCAACATCAAGCCCCTCTATGAGGAGCTGACACAGACGTTGAGCACATACGGCCGTGCCTACGAGATCCTGATCGTGGACGACGGCAGCACCGACGACTCGTTCGAGCAACTGGCGGCGCTGCAGGCGCGCGACCCGCGGCTGCGGGTCATCCGCTTCCGCCGCAACTTCGGGCAGACCGCGGCCTTCGCCGCCGGCATCGCGCACGCGCGCGGCCGGCTGGTGATCACCTCCGACGGCGACCTCCAGAACGATCCGCGGGACATTCCGGCGATGGTCGCGCTCGTCGACCAGGGCAACGACATCGTGTGCGGCTGGCGCAAGGACCGCAAAGACACGTTCATCACCCGGCGCGTGCCGTCCATCCTGGCCAACAAGCTGATCTCGTGGGCCACCGGGGTGCCGCTGCACGACTACGGCTGCTCGTTGAAGGTGTTTCGCTCGGAGGTCATCAAGCCGCTGCGGCTCTACGGCGAGATGCACCGCTTCCTCCCGGCCATTGCCAGCCAGATCGGCGTCAAGATTGCCGAGATGGAAGTGAATCACCGCGCCCGGCGCGCGGGCGTCACGAAGTACGGGTTGTCGCGCACCATCCGCGTGGTGCTCGACCTGGCCACCGTCAAGTTCCTGCTGAGCTACTCGACCCGTCCGCTCCAGATTTTCGGGTTGATCGGCCTGATCGCCGGCGGCCTCGGCGCGCTCATCACCGGGTGGCTCGCCTACGTCCGCCTGTTCCAGCACCAGGGCATTGCCGACCGGCCGCTGCTGCTGCTGGGCGTGATGCTGATCTTCATTGGCGTGCAGTTGGTCACCTTCGGCCTGCTGGCCGAGGTGATGGCGCGCACGTACTACGAATCCCAGAACAAGCCCACCTACGTGATCCGCGAGGTATGCGAGACGCCCGATCTCGCCGTGGTCGCCCGTTGATGCCGGCCCGTCCCGCGCGCGAGCACGATCCGCGGATCACGGTCATCCAGCAGGAACTGTTCAACGAGAATCGCTCGAAGGCCGACAAGTACCGCGAGTTGTGCGTCGGCCGCCCGGGAGTGGGGGCGCTCGTCAAGTACGAGCTGGCGATGGTGCTGGCCAGCTGGGTGCCCGGCGCGATTGGCCTGCTCCTGAGATCGAAGCTGTATCCGCTGGTGCTCGGCTCGGTCGGCCGGAACGTCGTGTTCGGCGTCAACGTCACGCTGCGCCACCCCCACAAGATCCACATCGGCGACAACGTCGTCATTGATGACCTCTGTTGCCTCGATGCCAAGGGCACCGACAACCAGGGCATCCGGATCGGCAGCGGCGTCTTCGTCGGCCGCAACACGATTCTCAGCTGCAAGAACGGCGACATCATCATCGACGACCGGGCCAACATCGGGTTCAACTGCGAGATCTTCTCGGCCTCGCGGGTCCACGTTGGCAAGGACCTCCTGATGGCGGCCTACACCTACCTGGTGGGCGGCGATCACCTCTACGACCGCACCGACATCCCGGTGCTGCAGCAGGGGCGCACGGCGCGCGGCATCGAGGTCGGCGACGGCGTGTGGCTGGGCACCCACGTGGTGGTCACCGACGGGTCGGCGATTGGCCGTGATGCGATCATCGGCGCCGGGGCGGTCGTGGTCGGCGAGATCCCGGAGTTCGCGATCGCGACCGGCATTCCCGCGAAGGTCACGCGCGATCGCCGGGACCCGAGCCCCCAAGCCCCGAGCCCCCAGCCCTCCGCCTCCGCCGAGGCTTCCGCCTCCGCTCAAGCTACGGCGGACAAGCCGGCGGGCGAGCAAGCCTGAATATGTGCGGCATCGTCGGCATCATCGATCGTGATCAAAGCCGGCCCGTCGCCGCCGACGAGCTGCAGCAGATGGTGCGCATGCTGCACCACCGCGGCCCCGACGAAGAGGGCAGCATCACGCTCAACGGCGTCGGCCTGGGCATGCGGCGGCTGGCGATCGTGGACCTGGCCACCGGCCAGCAGCCGATCCTGAACGAGACCGGCGACATCAAGATTGTCGCCAACGGCGAGATCTACAACTACCAGGCGCTGCAGAAGGAGCTGGAAGGGCACGGCCACACGTTCCGGTCGCGCCAGTCCGACATCGAGGTGCTGGTCCATGCCTACGAGCAGTGGGGCGTGGACTTCCTCTGCCGCCTGCGCGGCATGTTCGCGGTGGCGATCTGGGACGGCCGCACCAAGACCCTGATTGCCGCGCGCGATCGCGCCGGTGAAAAACCGCTGTACTGGACGCAGACGTCGCGCGGCCTGCTGCTGGCGTCGGAAGTGAAGGCGTTGCTGGTGCGCCCGGAAGTGCCGCGCGAGCTGGATCCGATTTCGCTCGATCAGTTCCTGACCTACGAATACGTGCTGGCCCCGCGCACCATGATCAAGGGCATCCACAAGATCCCGCCTGCGCACTTCCTCCGCTATCACGACGGCGAGGTCTCGGTGCACCGCTACTGGGACGCGGCCGACGTGAGGGTGCGCGAGTGGGACGACCGCGAGGCGGCCGAGGCCCTGCGCACCGCGCTCAGGAAGGCGGTGGTCAGCCAGTTGATGGCCGACGTGCCGCTGGGCGCGTTCCTCTCCGGCGGCATCGATTCCAGCTCGCTGGTGGCGTTCATGAGCGAGTCCACCTCGCAGCCCGTGAACAGCTTCAGCATCGGGTTCGCCGACGGCACCTACAACGAGTTGCCGTACGCGCGCGAAGTGGCGGCGCTGTTCAAGACCAACCATCGCGAGCGCAGCGTGTCGCCGGACCTCGGCGATCTTTTCGAGCGGCTGGTGGTGCACCTCGACGAACCGTTTGCCGACGTCTCGATGTTCCCGACCTTCAGCGTCTCCGAGCTCGCGCGCGAGCACGTCAAGGTGGTGTTGTCGGGCGACGGCGGCGACGAGCTGTTCGGCGGCTACGACGCCTACCAGGCGCAGGCGCTGGCGGCCAAGCTCGGGTGGATGGGCGACGCGCTGATGCCGGCGCTGGCTGGTGTCGCCGCGGCCCTGCCGCCGACCGGGAAGAAGAAGGGGCTCGTCAACAAGGTCAAGCGGTTCAGCGCCGGCGCCACCACGGCCCCGGCCGACCTGGGGCACTACCGCTGGATGGTCTACCTGAACGCGCGCGAGAAGGCGCGGCTGTATCAAGGCGGGCTCCGCGACGCGCTGGGCGCGACCGACGTCTACGCCCCGGTGCGCGACGCGCTGGGGCGCTTCTCGCAGGACGATCTGCTCAACCGGCAGCTCTACGCCGACTTGAGCCTGTATCTGGCCGACGACATTCTCGTGAAGGTCGATCGGATGAGCATGGCGACCTCGCTCGAGACGCGCGCGCCCTTCCTCGACGGCGATCTCATGGAGCTGGCGTTCTCGATGCCGGGGCACCTGAAGATCCGCAACGGCGAGCGGAAATGGATCCTGAAGCAGGCCATGCGCGGCATTCTTCCCGACCGCATCCTGTCGCGCCGCAAGGAAGGCTTCAGCATCCCGATGAAGAACTGGCTGCGCCACGAGCTGCAGCCGCTGATGCGCGACCTGCTGTCACCGGCGCGCGTCGCGCGCCGCGGCCTGTTCGATCCCGCGGTGGTCACGGCGCTGATGGACGCGCACACTGCGGGCCGCGAGAACCACGCGCACACGCTGTTCCCGCTGATGGTGTTCGAACGCTGGGCCTCCGCGCATCTCTCATAGGCACCCCATAAAGGGGTGCCCTACCGCGAGTCTCTTGTAGGGCGCCCCTTTACGGGGCGCCGATCACCGTACAAAAGAGAAGGCGCACGGTTAACCCGTGCGCCCGTGATCACCGGCCGCGTCTGCGCAATCAGCGCAGGTGTGCGGTTTACTTCAGGTGCTTGCTGACCAGCTTGGTCATTTCGAACATGTTGACCGTGGCCTTGCCACCGAAGACGGGCTTCAGTGCGGCGTCAGCCTTGATCATGCGCTTGTTCTTCGCATCCTGCAGGCCGTTCTTCTTGATGTAGGCCCAGAGCTTCTTGGTGACCTCGGTACGCGGAATCGGCTTGCTGCCGACCACGGCCGCCAGCGCATCGCTGGGGGTGACGGGCTTCATGAACGCGGCGTTCGCTTTACGCGCGGGCTTCGCTTTCGCGGCTTTCTTCTTCGCAGTCTTGGCCATCTGTTCTCCTATGGGCAATCGCTCAACGACAGCGTTGCAGAGGGGAGGTTACTATAAGTTCGCACTTTTTCCCTATGAAAAGTACGCCCGCTCCCTCTGGTAACGGGGGTGGAGCCCGGTGGCGCCGCCTCAGTCACGCGGGAGGCGGTAGAAGGCTTCGACCTCGGCGACCTCGTTCCTGGCGCGCCACTCATCCCATCCGAGCGCGCGGGCCATGATGGCGCCGGCCCGTTCGAGCGCGTCGGCCCCGGGGTGCCCGGCCGCCCCGGCCTCGGTGCGGCGGATCACCGCGTCCCCCAGCTTGAGGGCCATTTCCCGGCGGGCGGCATAGAGGATTTCCGCTCCCAGCACGTCGCAGGAGCGCCCGAGCGGACGGGCCAGGGCCGGCACGTCGCGGGCGATCTGCAGCACGCTGTCATAGCCGGTGCCGTAGGTGGACGCGATGCGGCGCAGCGTGGCGGTGGGAATGCCTTCGACGTCCCGCAGGACCACCGCCTTCAGGAAGTTGTCGACGTGGTTCATGCTGCCGCCCAGGAGCGGGGTTTCCGCCGTGCGGCAGGGCGGCGGGGTGGCATGGCCCATGGCGCGAAACACGGCATCGACCGCCTGCTCGGCCGTGTGGCGCGCGGTCGTGTAGCGCACGCCGAACACCGACACCAGGCCGGGCAGCCCGTGCCGGCTGTGGTCCACGACCCGGCTCTCGCGCAGCAGGCGGACCTGGTGCCCATCCCCCGACACCATCGGCAGCAGGCCGCGATGGACCAGCAGCACGTCCGAGGTGGTCAGGCCGGCATGGGGGAACGCCTCGCGGGCGTCCTTCAGGAAGGCCTCCAGATCCCACCGCGACACCTTCAACTGGTCGGGCGAGCCGTCGTAGGCATCGTGGCTGGTGCCGAGCATCGAGACGTCGCGCCACGGCACCAGGAACAGGTAGCGGCCGCCCACCATGCCGCCGCAGGCGTGCGAGTCCACCAGCTTGCGGGTGACCACGTTCATGGCCCGCGACAGGCGCGGCGGCGGCGCCCCCTGGGCGGCGCGCGGCAGGTCGGTGAGCATCGACGCCGCCCACGGCCCGGCGGCGTTGACGACGACCGCGCCGCGGATGTCGAAGGTCGTGCCGGTCAGGCCGTCCTCGGCCTGCACCCCGACCACGCGGTCGCCGTCGCGGATGAACCGGTTCGCCTTGACGTAGTTGGCCGCGGTGGCGCCGGCGTCCACCGCCGACAGCAGGAACGACAGCGTCACGCGGTCGGTACTGGTCATCTGGTAGTCGTACCAGACCGCGCCGCCCGTCACCCCTTCCGGCGCCACGACCGGGTTGAGCCGGAGGGTCTCTTCCTTCGAGATGATCTGGCTGCGCGGCAGGTGCGACCCCGGGTCGGCCAGGCCCTCGTTGCGGTCGCGGGCCACCAGGTCGTTGATGGCCAGCGCGATGCGCATCGCCAGGGCCGAGCGCTTGGGGTTCCGCGTGGTGGCGACCACGAACGGCAGCGGGCGCACCAGGTGCGGCAGGATGCGGGCCAGGGCGCGGCGCTCCCGGATGAACAGGCGCATCTGCCGGAAGTTGAGCGACTGGAGCGAGCGCAGGCCCCCGTGCAGGGTCTTGAGGTTGTTGAAGGAGGTGGCGGCGCCGAAGTCGTCCTTGTCGATGATGGCGACCGACAGCCCGCGTTGAGCGGCATCCCACGCGACGGTGACGCCGTAAAAACCGGCGCCCACCACAATCAAGTCAAATCGGGTGTCTGCCAGCCTGCGGAGGTCGCGCGTCATGCTCGCCTTCGCTCGCCCATCGATGCACGCGAGCTTCGGCGAAGTCTCGCCGTAGCGGCCGTTGGCCGCGTAGGCGGAAACGAGTCCGCATTTTTGCCGTTGGGATACCGCATCAGAGAGCCGATATTGTACGATACAAGGTCGTGATCACCGAGATTCAACGCTACTGGAACCACCGCATCCACGATTTGGAGATGACCGACGAGCCGGTCGGCACCCGTGGGTTCTTCGACGATCTCGAGGATTACCGCTACGACAAGCTGCGCTACCTGCCGCAGCTGGTGGATTTCTCGGCCTACCAGGGCCAGCGACTGCTTGAAGTCGGCTGTGGCATCGGCACCGACCTCGCGCGATTCGCCGCCGGCGGCGCGCGCGTGACGGGCGTGGACCTGGCGCAGACGGCGATCGACCTTGCACGGAAAAACTTCGAGCTGCACGGGCTGGTCGCGGAGGACCTCCGTGTCGCCAACGGTGAGGCGCTGCCGTATCCCGACGCCTCGTTCGACGTCGTCTACGGCCACGGCGTGGTGCAGTACACGGCGGACGCCGCGCAACTGATTCGCGAATGCCACCGGGTGTTGAAGCCGGGCGGCACCGGCATCTTCATGGTCTACAACCGCGTCTCCTGGCTGAACGCGCTGTCGAAGGTGATGAAGGTCCCGCTGGAGCACGAAGACGCGCCGGTGCTGGTGAAGTACTCGATCGCGGAGTTCAAGAAGCTACTGACGCCGTTTGCCGAGGTGCGCATCGTGCCCGAGCGTTTTCCGGTGAAGTCGCGCCTGCACGGCGGCTGGAAGGGGCTGGCCTTCAACACGCTGTTTGTCGGAACCTTCAATGCGCTCCCTCGCGTCTGGGTGCGGCCGCTCGGCTGGCACCTGATGGCGTTTTGCCGAAAGTCGACAGCCGCGTGATGCGCCTGTTGTCCCTCATGTTCGTCGTCGCGGTCGTGTCAGGCTGCAATTCGAGCGCCCCGAGCACCCCGACCGCGCCCACCCCTCCGCCCACTCCGCCCCCGGTCGTGGTGGTGCCTGATCCCCCGACCGTGGTGTGCCCGTCCGCGGTGTCATCGACGACCACCGGGACCGCGCTGGCCGTCAGCTACACGACGCCGTCGGCCGAGGGGGGGCAGGCGCCGGTGACCGTGGCCTGCGCGCCGGCGTCGGGCTCGACGTTCCCGATTGGCGCGAACGAGGTGCGGTGCACGGCGACCGACTCGCTCAACCGATCGGCGTCGTGCGTGTTCGGCGTGACCGTCTCGCGCCTGGCCACCATCAGCAAGACCAAGTTCCTCGCCTTCGGTGACAGCATCACGGTTGGTACTGTGTCCACGCTCAACCCGTCGGGCGATCCGCCCTACATCAACACCGATGTGCCGGGCGCGTCGTACCCGACCGTGCTGCGGCAGTTGCTCGCGGCGCGGTACGCCTCCCAGGCCATCACCATGATCAACGAAGGGAAAGGCGGCGAGAGGGCGGTGGACGGGGTCGGCCGGGCTTCCAGCGTATTCAACGCGAATCGCCCCGAGGTGGCCTTGATCATGGACGGCTACAACGACCTCGGCGCCGGGGAAGCCGGTATTGACCCGGCCATCGCGGCCATCAACGACATGGTGAAGGACGCCCGCTTTCGCGGGGCGCGGGTGTTCGTGGCGACGCTGACGCCGCCGCCGGTGAATGTGAACCGCGGGATTTCCAATACGACCATCGTGCGGTTCAACGACAAGCTCAAGATCATGGCGCGCGGCGAGAACGCCGTGCTGGTGGACGTCTACGCCGCGTGGGCCAGCGACCCCAACCGCTATAACAGCGCCGACGGGCGGCACCCGAACGAAGCGGGCTACCGAAAGATCGCGGAAACCTTCTTCGCCGCCATTCAGGCCGAATTGGAGGTCAAATGAAGAAAGGCGTGCAATAGCGCGCAGGATTTATTAATATTGAAATATATTGCGAACGGCGCTCATCTTCGGATCGACAATATCGGTCCTCGTCGCACTGACTTACACCGCCTGGCTCACCGTGCCGGGGTTCGAGGGCCGGGCCCGGAATATCACCCTGGCCCAGCGGCCACCTGATCCTGCCTATTATCTGGCGCACGACCGCGGCGGCCATCTCGATCATCACGTCCTGTACCACGGCACCGATGCCGAGGCCATTGCCAACCTGAAGAGCGCCGACATCCTGTTCGTCGGGACGTCGCGCATGATGTTCGCGCTGCGGTCCCGCGTCCTCGCCCCGTGGGCCCAGGCCTACGGGGTCACCTATTACGCGCTGGGCTTCGGATTTCGCGAAGGCGACACGTGGGCGCTGGAGCTGATCAAGAAGTACGACCTCCGGCCGCGCATCGTCGTGGTGAACGTGGATGGGTTCTTCGGCCGGCCTCTCAGCACCTGGGCGGAACGGGTGATCAAAGATACGCCGTTCGGCGCCCGCAAGCGGTTATGGGAGGGAGAAATTGGCCACGAGGCCCGGCGGGCGATTCACCAGGTGATCCCCAACTGGATCGACCTCTACGGCCGTCCCGGTTTTCCGTTTGGCAATGAGTTCATCGCCTACCGCTCGCGCCGGGACGGGGTCTGGTCCATTTCGCCCTGGCCCAAGCCGGCGATGGCGGCGCCCAGCGAAGACTACGGGGCGGTGGCGGTTGGCCCTCGCCTCGGCGATCCCGCCCGAGCCTTCAAGGCCGAACTCGATCGGCGGGGCAGCCGCATGGTCCTGACTTACGTGCCGACCCCCGATGATGCCGGCGGCAACCCGGTGGCGCTCGGCGCGGTGCTCGGGGTGCCGGTGGTGGGCATGGACGTGGACGGCCTGACTTCGCACGACGGCAGCCACCTCAGTGAAGAGAGCGCGGTGTTCTGGAGCCGTCGCCTGATCGACGACCTCACGCCGTACCTGCCGGCGGCGGTGCCCAGGTGAGTTTCGTTTCGTGGGCCTTCGTCATCCTGTTTCTCATCGTCTTCGCGGCGCGGCTGACGGTCGGGCGCCGCAAGATCGAAACCGCTTACGTCGCGGTGCTCCTCGTCTCCAGCACCATCTTCTACGCGTGGCACGTGCCGATCTACATCCTCGTGCTGGTGACCAGCGCGGGCGTGGACTTCCTGGCGGCGCTCGCGCTGGAACGGGTACCGGTCACCGCCGTCACCAGACGACGGTGGATTCTCGCCGTGTCGCTTGGCGTCAACCTTGGATTGCTGGGATTCTTCAAGTATTCCAACCTGCTGATCGATACGACGGTCCGGGCCGCGTCGGCACTCGGCTATCGCCTCGAGCCGCCGGAGGTATCGCTGATCCTGCCGATGGGCATCAGCTTCTACACCTTCCAGTCGATGTCGTACACGATTGACGTGTACCGCGGCTTGCTGAAGCCGCAGCGCAGCTTCAAGTCCTTCTTCCTCTACATCATCTTCTTCCCGCAACTGGTGGCCGGTCCCATTGTGCGGGCGGTGGACTTCCTGCCGCAGATGCCGCGGCCGCGCCGGCTTCGATTGCGCGTTTTCTACGAGGGTGTCTGGCTGATCATCGTCGGCTTCTTCCTGAAGATGGTGTGCGCCGACAACCTGGCCGTCTACGTGGACGAGTATTGGGATCTTGGCTATCGGGAGCAGGCGAACGCCGGCTTCACCTTGTGGCTGGCGCTGATGTTCTCGGGGCAGATCTTCGCGGACTTTGCCGGCTACTCCAGCATCGCGAGGGGTCTGGCCTACCTCCTTGGCTACCGCCTGCCGGTCAACTTCAACGCTCCCTACGTCGCGGGTTCCCTGAAGAACTTCTGGGAGCGATGGCATATCACGCTGTCGAGCTGGTTACGCGACTACCTCTATGTGCCGCTCGGCGGCAACCGGCGCGGACGGGTGCGGACTTACGTCAACTTGCTGCTGGTCATGGTGCTCGGCGGCCTCTGGCACGGCGCGGCCTACACCTACATCGTCTGGGGCGCCATCCACGGCGTGGCACTGGCGGTCGAACGCGCCCTGGGGCTGCAACACGACCGGGGCCTCGGCCGCTTCGGCGGGGTGCGGCTGGTGTGGTTCGGCGTGACCCAGTGCGTGGTCCTGTGTGCGTGGGTCTTCTTCCGCAGTTCGTCGTTCGCGAACGCCAGCACGTTCATGGCCAACATCGCCACGATGGACCTGGTGAGGCCTGCCGGCTGGATGTGGGTGGGAACCCTCTTCCTGCTCCCGCTCGTGATCCACCACGCCTGGGTCTGGGCCGAAGAGCGAGGCACCGTGCCGTCGTTGCCGGCGGCCGCGCGCGCGTCCCTGGCCGCGGTGATGGTCTACGGAATCGTGACGCTCTACGCCGGCACCAGCGATTTCATCTACTTCCAGTTCTAGCCGCAGATTCTGCATAAGACGGTTCCAGCCGCAGATTCCTCGCAAGAACGGCTTCCAGCCGCAGATTCTGCGCAAGGAATAGGTTGAATTAATGCCGAACCGGGGCGGAACTCCGCAAAGATAGCGATGCGTGACTTCCTCCTCGGCGCGCCTCGCGGTTCGCCTCATTGCGGCAGTATCGCTGGCTGGCATTGCCGCGGCCTATCTCAGCGTCATTCGCCCATGGGGGGGCCTTGTCAGCACGGTGGTGCTCGGCTGGTTCATCCTTCCGGGCGTCACGTTTGCGCGCATCCTGACTCGCAGCGCCGACACCCGCGCGCACTGGCTGCTGGGGCCGGTGTGGGGCGTGGGCATTTCCGTCCTGGGGTTGCTGGCGCTATGGCAGATGGGTGGGCGCGGCGCGTGGATACTGATTCTGGCGCCCTGGCCCCTCTGGCTCCTGAACCGGCTTCCGCTCCAGCGCATCGGCATCGACTTGCGGATGCCGCGCCTCGATCGCCGCGATTTGGTGGCGGTGCTCCTGTTGTTCCTGTTGGTACCGCTCATCGCCGGCGCGCCGTTCGCGCGCGTGGCCGAGCCGGTCGATGATGGCGGCAAGGCGTATCGCGCCTACTTCACCGCCGACTTCGTGTGGGCGATGACCGTGGTGGCGGAGGTCAGCAAGGGCGATATCCCGCCGAAGAATCCATTCCAGTTTGGCGGCACGCTGCACTACTACTGGCTCGCGCACTTTCTCTCGGCGGTCGAGTACCGCGTTCTCGGGCCCTGGGGCTTGACGATCGAAGAAGTGACGCTCGCCAACTCCCTGGCGTATGGCCTGGTGTTCATCGCGTTCTTGTACGGCTTCGTGCGCGCGTTTGGCGCTACCGCCGGCGCCGCGGCCACGGCGTGCGCGCTCGTGTTTCTCGCCAACAGCTACGAGGCTCTGGATCGGCTGGTGGTGTGGTGGAGCGACGGCGCCATCATCCCGCTGCTCGGGCAGATCAATGTCGATGCCGTGACGCGGTGGTTCTATTCGGGAATGCCGGTGGACGGGTTGCACCGGATGCTCCTCTACCAGCCGCATCACCTGGGCGGCTACGCCATCGGCCTGTCGGCCTTGCTCATCGTCGCCCGGACCACCGACGCCGCCAGGCCGCTGGTCGCGCTGACCATTGGATCGTTCCTGGCCTTGAGCCTGTTGTTGACGAGCTTCGAAGCCATCATCATCGGCGTTGCCGTCTCTATCGTTTATGCCTTTCGGCTGTTGGCGCCTTCCCGGTGGAAGGCGATTCCGCTGTGCGCCATCCTCGGCGCCGTGCCGGTGTTCGCGGCCTTCGAGGTGTCTGAGGCGCTGGCCTACGTCGATCCAGCGGCGAAGACGCTGGTGCGGTTTGGACCAAATCCGGTGGCGCTGATGCACTGGCAGTACGTCCTGCTCCTCAGCTTCGGGCCGATGCTCATCCTCGGCGCCATCGGCGCGCTGGTCGCGGTAGTCGGCCGCCGGAGCGAAACGCTGCCGATCGCCGCGCTGGCCGCGGTCGCGCTGGGCTTCTACTTCCTCACCGATGTCCCGGACATGCAACACGTGTGGGTGGGCTGGCGCGCGGGGCACCTGCTGTTTGTGTCGTGCACCGTGTTCACGGCCGTCCTGCTGACGTCGGCACACCGGGCGCCGCTCGGCGTGAAGGTGGCGGCGTGGGCGCTGGTCGGCGTGCTGGCCGTGGCCGCGCTGCCGACGGTGGCCATGGACATCTACAACGCTCAGGACATTACCAACACCGGTCCGGGACCGGGATTCCCCTGGACGCTGGTGCTGTCGCGCGACGAAGTCGAGGCGCTGAACTGGCTGAAGACGCAGACGCCTCCGGATGTCATCGTCCAGCCGAATGTGGCGGAACGCGCGAATGCGTCGTGGGGCTACATTCCCGCCTTCGGTGAACGCCGCATGGCGGCCGGGCTGCCGATTGCCATGATTCCGATGCAGCCGTACCAGGATGCCTCGACGTTCGTGGGGAACGCGATCTTCGGCCAGGCCGATCCGAAGGCGCGGGCTCTGATGGCGCAACAGCTGCACATCGACTATCTGTACGTCGGGCCGGCCGAACAGGAGCGCCATTCCGAACTGGTGGCGTCGTTCGACTCGCGTTCGGACTTGTTCCCGGTGGCGTTCAGGAACAGGGAGGTCGTTATTTACCTGGTCGCGCACTGACGTCGGCGATCACGTCCTCGAGGTGGGTCTCGAGCGACCGCTGCGGCGCATAGCCGAACGCGCGCCGTGCCGCGGTGATGTCGGCGACCGAGAACCGCAGTTCGCCCTCTCGCGCCGGCTCGTAAGTGGGCGCGAGGTCCCTGCCCAAGCGATCGATCAACAACCGCGACAGCACGTTGAGCGACGTGCTGCGCCCGCTTCCCAGGTTGAACGTCCCCTCGGCGTGGCCGAGCGAGGCGAGCACGCCATCAGTGATGTCGTCCACGTGCACGAAGTCGCGCTGCTGCTCGCCGTCGCCGAGAATCACCGGCGCCTCTCCACGCAGCAGCCGCGTCACGAAGATCGTGATCACCCCAACGTACGGCGTGTAGCTTTGCCCGGGGCCGAACGTGTTGAAGAAGCGCAGGACCGTCAGCGGCACGCCCACGCTCGACAGCATCTGCCGGCACACCCGCTCCGCCGCCAGCTTGCCGATGCCGTACGGCGACAGTGGCTCGGTGGTGTAGCCCTCCGCAATGGGCATGGGCGCCGGGCAATCCGCGTAGACCGCCATCGATGACGCCAGCGTGAACCAGCGCACGCGCGCCGGATCGACCAACCTCACGATGTTCGCCGTGCCCATCAGGTTGGTGTCGAGGTCCTCGTAGAACCGATCGAAGCTGCCGCGGATGGTGACCTGCGCGGCGAGGTGGATGACGCCATCGACGCCGGCCAGGGCCGCGGTTACCGCGGCCCGGTCGCGCACGTCGCCCTGCACGAACCGCGCGCCATCCGGCACCACCTCACGACGCCCCATCGACAGGTTGTCGAGCACGGTCACCTGGAGGCCCTTCGCCAGCAGCGCCCGCGTCACGTGGGAGCCGATGAAGCCGGCGCCGCCGGTCACGAGGATGTGCGTGAGCGGCGTCACGACCGCAGGCCGGCGACCACAGTGGGGCAGTGGACGGAGTGCTCGCCGGTCAACACCACGGCATCCAGGTCGGTGGTGGAATCCACGACCACGCCCGGCATGATCACCGAATTCGAGATCCGGATGGGGTAGCGCACCTCGACGTGGGCGCCAATGACGCTGTTGTCGATCGTGGCGCCCGGCGGTATCGCGGCCGTGGGATCGATGACGGAGGCCAGCCCATGCCGCTTCAGCTCCAGCAGGTTGATCAGGAGCAGGTCCTCGGGCTTGGTCAGGTTGAGGTCGCGCTCGACAATGGGGTGGTGCTTCACGACGTAGCCGTCGTCGATCAGGATCTGGATGCTGGTGGTGATCTCGTATTCGTCGCGCATGGCGGTGCGCGGCGTGCGGCGGATGGCGTCGAAGATGTGCTGGTCGAACACGTAGAGGCCGCAGCCCTTCAACTGGCTGTCGACGTAGCGCGGCTTCTCGATCACGCGGGACACGCGGCCGGTGCCGTCCGCCTGGATCACGAAGTTGCGCCGGACCATGGCCGGGTCGGGCTCGTACATGCTGACCAGACTGGCGTTGCAGCGGCCCTCGAACACGTCGTCCATCAGCGGTCGCAGCGGCGCCTTCAGGTGGAAGTGAATGTCGCCGAGCATTAGCAGGAACGGCGCCTGCACGTACGGCTCCAGCGCCCCCACCGCGTGGGCGAGGCCGAGCGTGCCTTCCTGCCCGACCATGTGCAGGTCCACGCCGAGGGTGGCGCCCCCGCCGAGGACGCTGGCGATCTGGTAGCCGAGGTGGCCGACCACCACGTAGATCGTGGTGATGCCGAGGTCCCGCATCACGTCGATCTGCCGCGAGATCAGCGGCCGGTTGAGGATGGGCAGGATCGGCTTGGGATGTTGATCCGAGAAGGGGAACATCCGCGCGCCCTTGCCGGCGGCCAGGATCACGCCGACCATTCGCGAACCGAGATCAGGCACGGGACTCTCCCTCGAACTTGCAGCGGACCAGCTCGCGCATCACGCGCACCGCGTCAAAGGCGCGGATCTTCTTGCCTTCCTCGAAGGTGCGGCCGTAGAAGCTGACTGGCACTTCCGCGAACCGCGCCCCGCGTTGCGCCAGCCGCGCCGTGAACTCGGCCTCGAAGTCGAAGCCGTTGGCGCGAATGCGCAGGCCCTCGATCAACGGCCGGCGGTACATCTTGTAGCACGTCATCAGGTCGGTCAGCTGCACGCCGTAGAGCCCACGGCTGGCGCCGGTCATGACCAGGTTACCCATGCGATTCAGCCACCGCATCCGCTCGATCGAGCCCTTGAAGCGGCTGCCGTAGACGACGTCGGCCTGCCCGGCGAGAATGGGCGCCACCAGCTGCTTGTAGTCCTGGGGGTCGTACTCGAGGTCGGCGTCCTGGTGCACGATGATGCTGCCGGTGGCCAGCGTCCACAGGTGCTTGATGACGCCGCCGCGCCCGACGTTTTCGTCCATGAAGATGACCTTCACGCCTGGCAGCTGAATGGCCGACAGGATCTCGCGGGTGCCGTCCGTGGACCCGTCGTCGGCGACCAGGACCTCGAGGTCCACGCCGGCATCCACCGCGACCACGGCGTTGAGGAGTTTCTCGATGGTGGGGCGCTCGTTCCACACGGGCACCAGCACGCTCAGGCGTTCACGAGGCATGGGACGTCCTGGAAGCACCGAGGATTGACGACAGCGCCCGGCCGCGGACGTTCACGGGCTGGCGCCTGGCGACGATGATGGAGCGGGACTCGAACTCGATGCCGTCCTGACGCCACTGCTTCAGTTGCTGGCGCAGCAGCGGCAGGGCGGTGCGCTCCGCGGCGCTGAGTGACTTAGCCTCGAGCCGATCGATCACCGCCAACTCGAGGTCGGCGACGCCGCGTCCGGCGTCGAGCGCGAGAAAGCCGCGCCCGTCGGCGAGTGGAATGATCGAGATGCCCTTGAGGTTCTGGAACGGCTCCGGCTTCACCAGGATGAGGGCGCGCTGCCCGGGCAGCTGGACCAGCTCGGCGAGGCTGTTCTGGCGCTTCCTCTCCGTCTTGAGCGTGCGTTCGTGCAGCTTCACCACGGCCCAGCCCAAGTCGGCGTCTATGGTGGACAGCCAGTCCACGACATCGTCCGGCAGGGTGAGGGTGACCAACTGGGCGGGCCGGCCGAATTTCAGGGGCCGGCCGCGTTTGCCTTCGGAAGCGGGTCTCATTGGGGCCAGTGCGACAACCCCGAATTATTACAAGAAAACAGCCGCCGAGTCATCAGCCATTCGCTGGGCCGGGCGGCGTTCCCTCTGGCGGATTTGTTTGAAACAAATCAGAGCGCGGCGGCCGGCGGCACCGCGGGGACCGACGGCGGCGGCAGCGGCGCGCGCGAACCGCTGCGCCGCTTCTCCATCGAGGCGCGCACCAGGAAACGCGCGTACGGCACCACCTGCTTGATGGCGGCCACGTTCATCTGGCACGGGCTGAGGCAGGTCGGGCACTTGTGGTCGCGGATTTCCTTGCGATGGGCCTGTGACGTCTCGCGGAAGTAGATGGCTTCCGCGTCCTCCTTGGTCACGTTGCCCATAATCTCGCTGTTCTCGCAGAAGAACAGGTCGCCGTTCGGGTTCAACATGACGCCCTGCGTCTGGAACGGGCAGGGCGCGGTGCGGTGATAGCCGTTGGCGATCATGTCCGCATAGTGCATGTAGATGTAGTTCTGGCCGTCGAGCAGCGGATCCTGCCGCACGCGATCCATGAAGAAGTTCCGCATCGTCTGCTCTTCGGCGCCGATCGGCTTCATGCCCGCCTCGAGCTCGCTGTTGCCGAGCATGGCGTCGGTGAAGCGCACCATGTTGAAGACGATGTCGAGCTTTTCCTTCTTCGCCCACGCCAGGATGTTGTCGGCGTCGGCGAGGTTCTGCGAGAAAATGGTCGACGAAATCCCGAAGTTGAACTTGTAGGTCTTCTGCAGTTCCTGCATCGCGGCAATGGTCTTGCCGGCCTTTTCGAAGGCGTTGCGGACGTTGCGGACCGAGCCGTGCATCTCGTTCACGCCGTCGATCGAGACGCGCATCGAGAAGATGATGTTGCGCTCGTTGCACAGCTGGACCACCTTGGTCAGCATCGGAATGGCGCGATGATGCGTGATGCCGGTGGTGTTGAGCGTCAGCTTGCGCAGTTTCGGGAACTTGTCGATCATCACGCGGCAGATCTCGACCATGTCGTTGCGCGTGGTGGGCTCGCCACCCGACAACGACGCGTTCTCGATGTCCTTCCACAGCGGCGAGCTGAACGCTTCTTCGATCTGCTCGAGCGTCATGTCTTCCTTGCGGTTGCCGCGCGTCCAGTTGCTGCACATCTCGCAGCGGGCGTCGCACACAAACGTGCAATGGAAGATGAAGACCGTCGGATGAAGCGGGGTGTACTTGGCGACCGCGGCGCGAACGAAATCGCGGGGGGCGCTCATCGCCGCTTTGGCGAGGTACTTGGCGGCGTATGTCTGTGCCATGCTAAGTACAAGATTCTACAGGATTTTCAGGCCGATGGCGACCTAACCTTCAGGTTGTCGGATCCCTCGCGCCTTCAGCCACAACCACAGCCCAGGCAGGTTCCCGGCGAGCCCGGTCAGGACGATGAGCGTAGACAAGGCGAAGGCGGCGCTGTCGTCCACGCCCATCGGCCGGAGCAGCCACACGATCACGCCCTGCGGCAGACCGAAACCGCTGATCGAGATGGGGAGCAGCAACATCAGCAGCCCGACCGGCATGAACAGCAGGAAGTAGCTGAACGGCACGGTCATGCCCAGCCCAAGACCCAGCAGGTAAGCCTGGGTAATCCGCAGCAACTGGACCACCAGGGACCACGCCATCACGTGGGCCAGCACGCCGCGGCGGGTGCGGTACCGGCTCACGGCGTCGCTCAGGCGGAGCACCCGCCGTGTGACCGACCGCCCGTGGCGATGCGCGGGCACCGCCCAGCGGATCCACTGGTCCGCCCAGAAGGCCGCCACGCAGGCGCCGCCGACCACGGCCACGGCGCCGACCATCCGCCAGTCGCTGCGGCCTTCGGGCGCCCACGCCACGACGCCAGCCACGCCCATCGACACCAGGGACAGCACCCCGAGGACGCGATCCACCGCCACCGACGCCAGCGCCTCGCTGCCGGTCGTGGACTCGCGGGCCAGACCGTAGGCCCGCGCCGCATCCGCGCCGACCCCCGCGGGCAGGAAGCTGCCGACAAACGAACTCACCAGGAACAGCCGCGTGGCGTCGGCCGTGGAAATGGCAATGCCGCTGGCCCGCAGCAGCAGGATCCAGCGCAGGATCATCACGGCGCGATCGACCAGCACCAGCACCAGGACGACGGCGAGGTGGGGCCGGCTGATCGCCGCCACCGCGCGCGCGGCGTCGCCCATGTCGATGCGGGTGGAGAGGTAAGCGAGGATGGCCCCGGTGATGACCAGCCGGACCAGCGTGGACCGGGTCGCGCGGGCGAGGAGGTCCTGCACGCCGCTCACCCGGCCGCGGGTTTTCTGGCGACGAAGGTCAGGGTTTCGAAGAGGTTCTTGCGGATCTTGAAGAGCAGGTCTACCGTCCCGGTGTAGCGCGACAGCGCGTCCATCCCGGGAATGTTCACCAACAGCGCGCCGGCCGCCAGCGCGTCACGCGCCACGCCCGTCGCCATGCCAATGCCGCGTTCGACGTGTTGAATCTCGAAGCCGCCATCGTTGAACAGCTGCTTGACGCGGCGCTCGGTCGTCACGAAGTTGTGCGTGTAGTCCACGTCCCAGAAAAAGGTGCGCTCCTTGAGATAGTCGGGCACCACCACGAACAACACCCCGCCCGGGCGCAGCGCCCGCAGCGCCTCGGCCGTGAACGCCCGTGCCGCATCGATGCCGCTCATGTGCTCGAGCACCTGGTCGGCGTAGACCACGTCCATGCTGGCGTCCGGCACGGGAATCGGCGGTGCCCAGGATTCGATCACGCGCAGGCCTTTCTGGCGCAGCACGTCGATCAGGATGGGGCTCGCCTCGATGGCCGTGTAGTTCCAGCCGGCCTCGACCGCCTGCTCGGCCAGCGTGCCGTGACCTGGGCCCACTTCGACCATGTCGCCTGGGGCCGGCTTGAAGCGATGGAGCAGACCGAGGCGATGCTGCTCGATGCGCCCTCGGCGCGAGCTGCCATAGGTGGTCAGCTTCTTTTCGGAGAACGACTTGTAGAAGGTGGACGGCTCAGCCACGGTTTGTGAGTGTACATGAAGCGGGGGTGACCGCCGAAGCGATCACCCCCGCAGGTTTGTTAAACGACAACCCTTCCAGGCGGGTCGAGGCTACGAGCCGATGAAGCCCAGCGAGCCGCGGCCCGGAGGATAGACGTTCTGGTTCGACGGCAGCCTGCCGAGGTAGTCCTGGTGCCACCCGTAGTTGTTGCCACCAGCGCCCGAGATCAGGTCCCACGCCTCGCGCGTGTTGCAGCGGACCAGCACGTCGTCTGACGGCGGACGGCCGCCGCCGGCGTCCTTCACGCACCAGTTCGAGTCAGGTCCTTGCGGGTTGTAGCGGGCGTGGCCGTAGTGGATGGCCGCGACCGCGCCGAACATGAAGTTGATGCGATAGTCGCGTGTCGAGCTACCGCCCAGGTTGAAGCGGCCGGCGTTGTGAATGCCCACGATGATGTTGAACGCCTCGTTGAAGCTGATCGTGCGGGCCGGGCCAATCGTGCCGCCGGTCGGCGTCGTCACCACCACCACCACCGGCGCCAGCACGGTGCGGAAGATGCCCCACACCGACCACGGTCCGCGTTCACTGTCGAGGCCGGCGCGGATGCGCCACGCATAAACCGTGTCGTACGCCAGGTCGGTCGGCACCTGGTGCGAGCCGCCGTTTGCCGTTTCACCGACCGTCTGTGTGTAGATGACCTTGTCGGTGGAGTCGACCACTTCGATCTCGTAGAAGAAACCGAAGGGGGTGTGCTTGCCGGACGCGTTGGTCCAGATCAGCGTCGGGCGGCGGCTGTCGGTCCGTTCGCTGTCGAACGGGGAGACGATGCCAGGTGCAGTCACCTTCAGCGTCGAGCCATCGCCGTTGGCGGCAGTCTGACCGCCGGCGGCCGCTGACGGTGACGTAGGGGACATGGGGGTTCCGGTGCAGGACACACCCAGAGCGACAATCGCCACGACGGCGACCACGGACACGTGCTTCATCAAGTTCAGTTCTCCTCTGACTCCACCAAGACACCTTGCGCATCGCCGCTGGGAGACGATGTCTTGGAAGAGCAAACGCCGCCAATTATAGCAAAGGACGGCGGAAATTCTAAGCTCAACCGCCAGAACATGCCTGTTTACTTTGATTTAAGTGCTATTTACAGTCTTTCACCATGTTAGGATGTCTCGTTTGGGTCTGCTCAGGACCCCCTTAGATTTGGAGCGAAGGATACGATGCGAAAACTCGCAGTGTTGATGATGTTGGGTCTGGTGCTTGGCGGCACGCGTGAAGCGGCCGCGCAAGGCGCCCCGGATGATCGCGTCTACCTGAGTATCGGTTTTGGCGTGGAATCAGGATCCTCGGACTCGAACGACACGAAGCAGTACACGCTGTACGACGAGCCGGCGACGACAAATACCAGTGCCACGTGGACATCGGGCAGTCTATTCGGTGGCGGAGTCGATTTCCGGGTCATCAAGAACCTGACGGTTGGCATCAGCTATCACCAGGAGACCAACACCTCCGATACGGCGATTACCGGGACCGTGCCCCACCCGATCTTCTTCAACCGTAACCGCACCTTCAGCACCACCGCGGGGGGCCTCTATCGCCGCGAGAACGCCACCCATGTGAGCGTGGGTTGGATTGTGCCGATCGGCTCCAAGCTCGACGTGCTCGTGTCCGGCGGCCCGTCGTTCTTCCGCCTGGAGCAGGACATTGTCAGCGACGTCATCGTCGTCGAGCGCGACCAGACGTTCGCTGAAGTTGTGACGGCGCCCACGATCGTGTCGCAGAAGCGCAGCGTGACCGGCTACAACGCCACGGCCGATGTGACCTACATCCTCTGGCAGAATGACCGCGTGCGGCTCGGCGCCGGCGGGTTCGTGCGCGTCACCGGTGCGACGACCGACGTCCGCCTGCTGGTGAGCGACATCGAAACCAAGGTGGGCGGCGTCCAGTTCGGCTTCGGCGCTCGCATCCGCTTCTAGGACCGGCAAGGACAAACCTTCAGGTTTGTCCACCGCGGCGACACCACAAGGGACAGGCTTTCGGGCCTGTCCCTTTTATTTTGCCCGCGGCTTCCGCAGGTCCACCGCCACCAGCCTGCCTTGCAGGCCAGCTGGCAACGGCACCCTTTCGAACCCCTCCAGGTAGAACCGCAGGTCGTCTCGCCCCTGGAGCAGCCCGTCGCCCATTGAACTGAAGAAGAACTGCGCGCCGTATCGTTTGCGCAGGTTCTCGATGACATCCGGCGAGATGCTGGCCTGGTCGAAGGTCCATCCCTGGCGCCGCGCGAAGTACACCAGCATGGGCGAATTGACGCCAAACCGGTCGTAGTCCACCGTGATGATGAGCGCGTCTGGCGGCACCACCGATTGAATGAAGTTGCCGTGAGCGATGAAATACGTCGTCAGGTAGTCTGGCCGATAGAGGCCTGCAATGACGTTCGACCCGCGGAACCCCTGCACCGCGGCGGCGGTCAGCACGACGCTCATGGCGGCCACCGCCAGGCCAATCGGCAGGAATCGTTTCAGGTAGGCGCCGTCGAACAGCGGTGCGGCCCCGACGCCGAACAGCAGGGCGAGTGCCGGCATCATGGGCAGTTGGTGAAACTCGTGGTTCCACTGGCCTTCGGCGCTGACCACGATGAGCGCGAATGCCCCGAGCACCCATAACAAGACCGGCAGCGCGCGGCCCGCGCGCCACGACAGGAACAAGCCGGCCAGGGCGCCGACGGCCCCCGGCCCCGTCAGGTGCAGTCCCCAGAACCGATCCATCATGCCCAGCCAGAACTCGGAGCTCACAAGACGCTTCGCGGTGGCAAAGTGAAAGGTCGTGTAGAAGAACGTATTCGGGGCGATGTCGGCTGGATACGTGCCTGACGGCCGGAACACGGCCTGCGTCAGCCCGGTCTCGAGGAAGATGCGATCGGCATACCAGTACCACGCCGCAATCAGGGCCACGGCGACCGCGCCGCCCGCCCACAGCGCCCGGTTCCGGAACGCCCCCCAGCCAAGCCACGACAGCGCCAGCCCGCCGATGGGCGCCAGCACCACGATGGCCGGCAGCTTCACGAGCGCGGCGAGCGCCGTGAGCGTGCTGGCGATCACCGCCCGGGACGGGTGTGGCTGCTCGAAGTGCCAGTCCCACGCGATTACCGCGGCGATCATGAAGGTGACCATTGGCGTGTCGGACATGAGGGCGCGCCCGAAGAACACCAGCGATGGCGACACCGCGAACAGGAACGCCGCACCGCGGCCGGCCGCAGTGCCGAACAGGCGGCGGCCCAGGATGAAGATGAGGATCACGGAGGCGATCGAGAAGGCCATCGAGACCAACCGCCCCGAGATGTGGCTTTCGCCGAAGACCCGCCAGACGATCGCCGTGAGGTAGTGGAGCAGCGGGAACTCCATCCCCACCACGCCGTTGAGCCCGCCCCACGACACCCGGGGCAGAAACGGGTTCATGACCCCTTCAGCGAAGTGGCGCGTGATGTCGGCGTTGGTGACCTGGCGCCAGCTGTGACCTTCAACGAAGGGAACGTCGAGGCGATACAGCCGGAAGGCGATGGCGAGGAGGACGATGAGCAAAACCGCGAGGTCGAACGACGGTCGTCGTCCGGCCTCGCGATTGGTGGTGGTCACGGCGGGGTACTTTATCACCCCGCTCGCAAGGGCTACGGCAGCGCCGAGCGCGGCGGTGGGAAGACGTTCTGGTTGCTCGGCAGGATGCCGATGGAGTCAACGTGGAACGAGTAGCCGTTCCCGCCGGCGCCGCCGATCAGGTCGTAGGCGTCACGCGTGTTGCACCGCACGATCACGTCGTCCGAGATGGGGCGGCCGCCGCCGGCGTCCTTGACGCACCAGTTCGAGTCGGGTCCCTTGTTGTTGAACCGCGAGTGGCCGTAATGCACGGTCGCCGCGGCGCGCATCAAGAAGCCGATCCGCTGGTCGCGCGTCGAGCTGGAGCCCAGGTTCCAACCTTCGGCATCGTGCACGCTCTTGATGATCTGCATCGCCTCGCTGGCTGAGATCGTGCGCGCACCGCCAATGGGGCCGGTTGACGTGGGTGGCGTCGTCGGACTGGGCGTGGGCGTGGGCGGTGGCGGCGGCGCCGGCGTCCGGAACGACATTGTCGTCGAGTAATTCGACTGCTTGGTGCCGTCGGTGGCATAGACGCGCCAGTAGAACGTGGTGCTGTACGGCAGCTCGCCGAGCGTCATCGTGGTCGAGCCGTTGGTGCCGGGCGCGGCGGTGACGAGGGCGGTGAGGTTGCCCAGGTCGGCCGAGGGCGAGATCTCGAAACGGTAGACCACTCCAGTGGTGCCGGAGATGGCGCCGTTGGTGACGCGGAACTCAGGCTTGTTGGTGGTCAGCGTGCCGTTTGGCGCGATCGGCGTCGGTGGGTCGATGACCACCGGGGGCACCACGCTGAAGCTCGACACGGCCGAGTAGGGCCCGGTGTTGGCGCCGTCGGCGGCGCGCGAGCGCCAGTAGTAGGTGTAGCCGGCTCCCAACGGCTCAGGCAACCGGTACGACGTGCGTCCGCCGTCACCCGGAGTGATGCGGTCGGCCTTGTGTACGACCTGCTGGAAGGCCGTGTCGGTGCCGACTTCCAACTCGAGCCAGAGGGCGCGGACGCCACTGGTGCCCGGGTTTTCAATCAGCAGGCTAGGCGGTTCCGCGCCGAAGGTCAGCGTGGAGCCGGCGCCGGGCTCGAGCGGCTTGGGCGCCGTAATCGAGACCCCGGGGATCGGCCCGGCGACCGAGGGGGCCGTCGGATTCGCGCTCTTGGCGGCTTCGCAGCCGCCAAGGCCAAGTGTGGCAACAAGGGCAATCAGCCCTCCGAAGGGGTGGAGTCTCGGCATTACAGGATTCCCTTAAACTTGAGATATCGGACACAACTTCCCACGGCTTTACACCACCGCATTTCCCGGCGTGTTCCGAAGGAGCCGGGCTACGCCCGGCGCCGCCTCAGGAACATGACGCCGCCGACCAGCGAAAGGCCCATGACCAGGCCCGTTGACACGAGGGAGAGTGCCACCGCGGCGTCGATCGGGAGCCCGAACCGGCGAAAGAAGAATGCGAACACGGCTTCACGGACGCCGAACCCGTTGATGGAGAGCGGCGCCATCTGGACAGCCAGGCTCACCGGTATCAGCACAGCCCCCAGGAAGATTGGCAGCGGAACGGCCAACCCTTGTGCAGTCAGCAAATAGAAGGCCACAATCGTGATCTGCACCACGAGCGCACCGCCAAACGCGCCGAGCAGCGCCGAAGGCGCTGCTCTGAAGCGAATCAGGGCATCTTCGAGCCGCTGGGTCCGTTCATCGACCCACGGCCGCTTCAGCGCGCGCAGCGGCGCCAGTGCGTGGGTCGACAGTTTTGGCATCCCGATTACAGGAATCGACAGCGCCGCTCCGGCCGCGGTGATGATGAAGAGCCACCTGGCGCCGGGGATGTGGACGCCGGCCAGCGATGCGGCGAAGGCGCCCGCGGCGGCGACGAGGACCAGCGCCGTGAGACCGAGCGCACGATCGACCAGGACCACGGTGGTGGCCAGCGTCTTCGAGCCGGCCGCGCCTGCGGTGTCGGCGATGCGGACGAAGTCACCGCCGATGTTGCTGGGCAGGAAGTTGTTGAAGAACAGGCTCACCCAGATCGATTCGGTGAGCGTGCGGGAGGCGACGTCGATGTGCTGGGCGCGCAGCAGGCGATGCCAGCGCCACACCGACACGGATTGCATGAACGTGAAAGCGGCAAGCGCCAGCAGGATCCATGCGGGGTTCATTCCCCGCACGCGCTCCCAGAGCGCAGCGAGGTCAATCGAACGCAGCACGAAATACAGGAGCGCTGCGCTCACGATGAGGCGGACGAGGATCTTCAGCATCCCTCTCCATCCTAACTGCATTAGGCTCAGTTAGATATAATGACTCGTGCGCATCCTGATGCTCGCGCCCGAGCCGTTTTTCGAGCCGCGCGGGACCCCGTTCAGCGAATACCATCGCATCAAGACCCTCGGCGAGCTTGGCCATCATGTTGACCTGGTGACCTACCCGATTGGCCGCGACGTCGAGCTGCCGAACCTGCGCATCTTTCGGTCGCTGCGTCCGCCCTTTGTCAGCAAGGTCCGCATCGGACCGTCGTTCACGAAGCTCGTGCTCGACGGGCTGATGCTGTTCACCGTGCTGCGGCGCGTGATGTCGGGGCGCTACGACGCCATTCATTCACACGAAGAGATGGGGCTGGTTGGGGTATGGCTTGCCCGGTGGCTGGGCATCCCGCATCTCTACGACATGCACTCCAGCCTGCCGCAGCAGCTCAGTAACTTCAAATACAGCCAGTCTGGCGCGCTGCATCGGCTGTTCACCTGGGCTGAAGACCAGATGGTGCACAAGTCGCAGGTCGTCATTACGATTTGCCAGGAACTGCAGGACACCGTCACCGAGATGGGTGTTGGCGAACGCGCGCTGCTGATCGAGAACGTGATGGGCGGCGATGTCGACGAGCGGCCGAGCACGTCGCCCGCCGAGGTGCGGGCCACCTGGGGGATTGCCGCGCAGGCGCCACTGGCGCTCTACACCGGAACGTTCGAGGCCTACCAGGGGGTGGACCTGCTGATCGACGCCGCGGCGATCATCGCCGGCCGGCGTCCCGATGCACGCGTGCTCGTGGTGGGCGGCGAGCCGGCGCAGGTCGAGGCCGCGCGGGCCGCGGCCGCCGCGCGAGGGGCGTCGGGCGTGATGGTCTTCACCGGCCAGCAGCCGGCCAGGGAGATTCCGGGATTCGTGCAGGCGTCGGACTTGCTGGTGTCGCCGCGCATCCGCGGCACCAACACGCCGCTCAAGATCTATTCGTACTTGCGATCCGGCAAGCCGATCGTGGCGACGAACCTGCTGACCCACACGCAAGTGCTGACCCCGGCCATCGCCAGGCTCGTGGCGCCCGAAGCGCAGCCGTTCGCGGACGCCGTCATCGAGCTGATCGACCAGCCCGAGCAACGCGCGCGGCTGTCGGCGGCGGCCCGCGTCGTCGCGCAGGAAAAGTACAGCCGCGAGTCGTACGTGCGCCGGACGGCGCAAGCGTATGAACGGCTGGTGTCCAAGTCTCAGTCGGCCAATCACCCATCGCAATCGGTCGACCGGCCATCGGTCGACCACAAGATGGCCCGCCCGTGAAAGTCCTGGTCACTGGCGCCACGGGCTTCACCGGCGGCTACCTCGCCTCCTTGCTGGTTTCGCGTGGCGACGAGGTGAGCGCCCTGGTGCGGCCGAAGAGCCGCGCGAAGTTTGATCGGTCGCTGCTGGCGGCTTCCGGCGTGAAGGCCGCCGAGGGCGACCTCACCAATGCGGCATCCATGCGGCGCGCCGTCGAAGGGGTCGAGGTCGTGTATCACATCGCCGCGACCTATCGCGAAGCCGGCCAGCCGGACGCGGCCTACCGCGCGACCAACGTCGAGGGCACGCGCAACGTGCTGGAAGCCGCGCGCGGCGCCGGCGCCGGCCGCGTGGTGCACTGCAGCACCGGTGGCGTGCACGGCCACATCGCGCGCCCGCCGGCCAATGAGGATGCGCCGTTCAACCCCGGCGACGTCTACCAGGAAACCAAGCTCGAAGCGGAAACCCTGGCCCGCGAGTTTGGCCGCTCGACCGGGTTCGACGTGGTCGTGGCCCGGCCGATTGGCATTTACGGCCCCGGTGACCTGCGGTTCTTGAAGATGTTTCGCGGCCTGGCGCGCGGCCGCTTCCCGATGATCGGTGACGGGCAGGTGTTCTATCACCTCACCTACGTCGAGGATCTCGTCGAAGGGTTCCGCCTATGCGGCACCGTGCCCGCCGCCGCCGGACGCACCTACATTCTCGCGGGGCCGCGCTACACCACGCTCGAGGCGCTGGTGGGCCTGGTCGCGAAAGAGCTGAACGTCGCGCCGCCGCGCCGGCACCTGCCGGTGTGGCCGTTCTGGACCGCGGGCCTGCTGTGCGAAATGGTGTGCGTGCCGCTGCGCCTCGAACCGCCGATCTTCCGCCGGCGCGTCGATTTCTACACGAAGAGCCGTGCCTTCGACACCACGCGCGCGAAGACCGAGCTGGGCTTCGCGCCGACAGTCGATCTCGAGGAGGGCATCCATCGCACGGCGGCCTGGTATCGGAGCGAGGGATTGCTGTGACGCCCACCTTCGCCAAGGCTTCCACCTCCGCCAAGGCTTCGGCGGACAGGTCGGCGGGCAAGCGCCTGAACATCGTTCACATTTGCGACCACCTCGGCTGGGAAGGCTCGCGCATGCACGGCGTCAAGCGCCTGTTTGCGTGGATGATCCCGCGGTTCGACGCGACCAGGTTCAACGTCTCGCTGATCAGCCTGCGCAAGAAGGACCTGTCGGCCGACACGCTCGAGGAATTCGGCATCGACGTGACCTACCTGGCGCGGCACAAGTTCGACCCCGCGACGTTCACGGCACTGCTGAAGGTGTTGCGCGAGAAGAAGGCCGACCTCGTGCACCTGCACGGCTACGGCGCCACGACGTTCGGCCGCCTGTGCGCGTGGCGCCTGGGCATTCCCGCGATCCTGCACGAGCACGCCAACCACGGTGACACGCCGTGGTTCCAGAAGGTGGCCGACCGGATCCTGGCGCCGCACACCGACCTGGCGATCGCGGTGTCGGAATCGACCGGCGAGTTCACGACGCGCGCGCGGCTGATGCCGGCCGAGCGCACCAAGGTGGTGTACCTCGGCGCGCCGCTCGACGAGTTTGCACGACCGCGCAGCGCCGGCGAGATCGGCGCGGCGAAGCAGGCCCTGGGGATCGCGCCCGGCACCGTCGCCCTCGGCACGATCACGCGGTTGATGCCGTCCAAGGGCAATCAGTATCTGATCGAGGCGGCGCCCATGGTGCTCGCCAAGCACCCGGACGTGCGGTTCTTTATCGTCGGCGAAGGTGAGCTGCAGCCTGAACTCGAAGCGCAGGCGAAGGCGCTCGGCCTGGGCGACAAGCTGGTGTTTGCCGGGTTCACCCGTGACGTCGGCGCGGCGCTGTCGGCCCTCGACATGGTGGTGTTTCCGTCGTTGTGGGAAGGCACGCCGCTGACCGTGTTCGAGGCGCTGGCGATGGGCAAGCCGATCGTGGCGACCGATGCCGACGGGCTGCTGGACGTGTTGACCGATCGCAAGGACGCGCTCATCGTGCCCAAGGCCAACGCCGGCCGGCTGGCCGATGCCATCTGCGAACTGCTGGAGCATCCCGAGGTGGCGGCCAGCCTCGCCGCCGAATCGCGCAAGACCGGCGCCCGCTATGACATTGCCGCGTTCGTCCGCAAGATGGAGCGGCTGTACGTGATCTTGCACGAAACCTCGCGCCGGACGCGCCGGGCGGGTATCCTGCAGGCGGACTTGAGCTTCCTTACCACCGAACGATGACCGCCTTCAATGTGGCGTCCGGCTTTAGCCGGACCGGCGACCGATGACACTCGACCACGGCGTCGCCGCGCGTTTGCAGGGACGGAGCCTGGCCTGGCGGCTGGGCGCCAGCAGCACGGCCGCGATCGCGGTCGTCCTGCTGACGTGGGCGCTCACGGTCGATTTCGTGAAGGCATCGAACGGCGGCTTCTTCGGCGATGCCGCGACTTACTACACCCTGGGCCACAGCCTCGCCACCGATCTCGACTTCGAGTACCGGCGCGACGATCTCGCGCGCGTCTGGAAAGAATACCGGACCGGACCCGAGGGCCTGTTTCTCAAGCGCGGCCAGGACGGCCGCTTGTTCTACGCCAAGGCCTACATCTATCCGTTGATTGCGGCCCCGTTCATCCGGGCCTTCGGGACCAATGGCTTCCTGGTCTTGCACGCGATCCTGATGACCCTGTGTTTCCTGTGCGCCTATTCGTTCTTGTGCGCGCGCAGTCATCCGGTGAGTGCGCTCGTGTTCGCGTGCGCCTTCTTGTTCGTGTCGCTGGTGCCCATCTACATGGTGCAGCTGGCCCCCGACTTCTTCATCTTCGCCATCGTCCTGCTGGGTTATTACTTCTGGTGCTACAAGGAAGTGGCCGGGCCGATCGCTGAGGTCCAGCTCGGCTCGTGGCGGACCCGCTGGCTGCTGGGGCCTCGGTCGGATGTGATCGCGGCCGTCCTGCTGGGAATTGGCGCGTTCGCGAAGCCGACCAACGTCCTGCTGATTGCGCCGTTGCTGGTCTCGGCCGCGCTTCGGGGCCAGTGGTCGCGGGCGATGAAGATCGCGGGCACCTTCGGCGTGGTGGTGGTCGCGTTGTTCGCGCTCAACACCGCGGTCACCGGTGAGTGGAATTACCAGGGTGGCGAACGCAAGACCTTTTACAGTCGCGACGGCGCGGACTTCAAGGGCGGCTTCCCGTACCAGGACGAGACGAAGGACTTCGCCACGGTGGGGCTCGGTCGGGTGGGCGGTGGTTCGTTTGACGTGCTCTTCACGCGCGACGCGCTGCTGGAAGTGTTCCGGCGCAATCTCGCCTACTTCGTGATCGGCCGTCACACCGGCTTTGCCATTTACTGCTTCCCGGGCCTGATGGCCATCCTCCTGTTCCTGGCGGCGACGCGGGATCGCGCCATGTGGCAGTGGCTGACCCTCGGCGCCGGCGTCGGCACCGCGGTCGCGTTGCTGTTGTACATGCCGTTCACCTGGTCGGGCGGCGGCGGACCGGTCGGCAATCGTTATTTCCTTGGCACCTACGGCGTGTTCCTGTTCCTGGTCCCGCCCCTGCAAACGGCGGTCGGCGGCCTGGTGACATTGGCGATCAGCGGGCTCTTTGTCATGCGGATTGTGTCCAATCCGTTTTACGCCTCGACGCATCCATCGGAGCACAGCAAGTCGGGACTGTTCCGCCGGCTGCCGACGGAACTGACGATGGTGAACGACTTGCCGGTGAACGTGCAGCCGGACCGGACCCGGCAACCACTCGGCGGCACCCCGCCCGTGTTGGCCTATTTCATCGACGACAGCATTTACAACCGCGAGGGCGACGCCTTTTGGGTGAAGGGCGAATCGAGCGCCGACATCCTGCTGCGCGCGCCGATTGCGCCAGAGACCCAGGCCGCCGGCGTTCAGGAGGCGCGCTCGCTGCGCATCGAGAAGCTGACTGTCATTCTCGAGAGCGGGCCGCGGCCGAACCGCGTGACGATCGATACCGGTACCGGCCGCCGTACCGTCGACATGGCCGCCAGCTCACAACAGGTGCTCGAAGTGGACATGCCCCGCGGCGTGCCCTACAAATATCACCCCGATTTCCCGACGAACTACGTCTATAGCGTCTCGATTGCATCGGCGTCCGGCTTCGTGCCGATGTTCGAATCCGGCTCGGGCGACAGCCGCTTCCTGGGCGTGATGGTCCGGCTCATTCCGACTTACGGGGACGCCCGGTAATGGCTACGATTGCGGTGGTCACGTCGAGCCCGCCGTTCGCCGAGGGAGGTCATCTCGTGATGGCGCGCGAGCTGGTGCGCGCGCTGCAGGAGGAAGGCCATCACGCCGGCCTGGTGGTGACGCCGCAAAACCGGTTCGGCCGCCAGGGCAGCGCCTATCTTGCGGCGTGGTGCACCGATGTCCAGCTGGCGCACGAGGAGCGCCCGGTCGATCAGGTGATCAGCCTGCGGTTCCCCGGCTATGCCGTGCGGCACCCCAATCACGTCCTGTGGCTCAACCACCGGATGCGCGAGTACTACGACCTGTGGGAGCAGTTCAGTTCGCGCCTGTCGTGGAAGGGCAAGATCAAGGAGCGGACGCGGCGGGCGATCATCCATCGCGTCGACCATCACTTGCTCGGCAAGATGAAGCGGCGGTTCGTGATCTCCGGCACGGTGCAGTCGCGCTTGCGCCGCTTCGGCGGCATCTCGTCCGACGTGCTGTACCCGCCGCCGCCGAAGCGTGACTACCGCCATGACCTCTACGGTGACTACCTGTTCGGCGTCTCGCGCCTGTCGCCGCTCAAGCGCTTCGACCTGGTCCTGCACGCGCTCGCCGAACCGATGGCGGCCAGCATCAAGTGCGTGATCGCCGGCGAGGGCGCCGAGATCGAGGCGCTCATGCGGCTGCGCAGCCACCTCGAACTGGAGCATCGCGTCCAGTTCGTCGGCCGGCTCGATGAAGCGGGCCTGATCCACCACCTGGCGCGATGCCGCGCGGTGATCTTTCCGCCCTATAACGAGGACTACGGGTTCGTGACCGTGGAGGCCTACATGTGCGGCAAGCCGGTGATCACCTGCACCGACAGCGGCGGCCCCGCGGAACTGGTGCGCGATGGCGAGACCGGCTACGTCACGCCACCCACGCCCGAGGCGCTGGCGCTGGCCATGCGGCGGGTCATGGATGACCGCAACCTCGCCGCCCGGATGGGCGAGGCGGGCCACGCCGTCGCGAAACAGATGACGTGGTCAGGGGCCATTCAGAAGCTGCTGCTCTGACCCAAGCCCCAAACCCCAAGCCTGTTAAGATCGACCACGTTCATGAGCTACCGGTCTCCACTCGAAACGCGCCTCGCCAAGAAGGCCACCAAGGCGATCACCGACTTCAACCTGGTTGAAGACGGCGACCGCATCATGGTCGGGCTCTCGGGCGGCAAGGACAGCTGGGCGCTCATCCAGATCCTGGACGTGTTGCGGGTGCGCGCGCCGATCACGTTTTCGATTGTCGCCGTGAACGTCGATTCGGGCTACGAGGGCTACCAGCACAAGCAGGTGGCCGAAGCCTGCCGCGAGCGCGGCTGGGAGTTCCACAGCGAGCACACCAACATCGGCGCCGTGATGGACGACAAGCTCGACAACGACGACACGCCGTGCTCGATGTGCTCGCGATTGCGCCGCGGCGTGCTCCATCGGCTGGCGGCGCAAACCGGCGCCACCAAGATTGCGCTCGGCCATCACCTGGACGACTTCGTCGAAACCGCGCTGCTGAACCTGTTCTTTGCCGGGGCGCTGAAGGCGATGCCGGTAAGGATGGCCTCCGACCGCGGCCCGCACGTGGTGATTCGCCCGCTGGTCTATGTGACCGAAGCCGAGGCGGGCGCGTACTGCAAGGAAAGCCAGCTGCCCATCATCGGCTGCTGTTGTCCGGCGTGCGGCGACCTGAGCCTGCAGCGCCAGCGCGTCAAGCGGCTGATCGCGGAACTCGAGCGCGAACACCCCGCCGTCAAGAATTCGATGATCAAGGCGCTGGCCAACGTCATGCCGCGCTACCTGCTCGATCGCCGCCTCAACCCGGCCGCCGAGATCCGGAAGGCCATCGCCACCGAGCTCGAGGAGTTCGACGACGTGCCCGCGGACGTGCCGCTGATTCCGCTGATGCTGTCGCGGCCCGCCTTCGCCAGGACTACGGTGGGCACGCCCTCCCCAAGCTCCACGCCACAGGCCCTCAGTCTCGAACCTGTCAAACCGTGAGGGCCGTCGTCCAGCGAGTGACCTCCGCGTCAGTCACCGTCGGTGAACGGGTGACCGGCGAGATCGGGCCGGGCCTGCTCGTGCTGCTGGGCGTGGAGCAGGGCGATGGACCGGCGGATCTGCACTACGTCGCGTCCAAGGTCCGGGACCTCCGCATTTTTTCTGACGACGCCGGCAAGATGAACAAGTCGGTGCTCGACATCCAGGGCGGCGTGCTGGTGGTGTCGCAGTTCACGCTGTCGGGCGACGCCCGCAACGGCCGGCGTCCGTCGTTTGCGTCGGCGGCGCCGCCGCAGATTGCCCGCGCGCTCTACGAAGATGTCGTGCGAGAATTGAAAACCAGTGGGCTGCGCGTGGAGACCGGCGAGTTCCAGGCCATGATGCAGGTGTCGCTGATCAACGACGGCCCCGTGACCATTCTTCTCGATAGCAGGAAGTCTTTCTGACCCGATGACACGCACATTCGCCGCCACCCTTACGGCGCTGGCCCTGTTCACGACCTCCGCCGCCGCGCAACAGCGTCCGCTGCAGACCGAAGATCCGGAAACCATCGGCGCCGGCCGCATCATGTTCGAGGCCGGCATCGACTACGAGCGCGACGTCTACCTGCCCGTCTCGGGCCTGCGCGGCAACATGTTCACCGTGCCGCCGATGGGAATCAGCATCGGTGTCAGCTCGATCGCCGAGATCCAGATCGACGCCGGGCTGTACCAAAAACTCGACATCACCGAGCAGGTGCCGAACGCGCCGTTCTCGGCCTTGCTCGCCCTTGATGGCGACAGCACGTCCGACGTCGAAGACATCAACATCGGCGCCAAGATCCGGTTCCTGGCGGAAGGCGCCGGCCGGCCGTCGATGGCGGTGCGGTTCTCGACGCGCCTGCCCAACGCCAGCAACGAGTCTGGGCTCGGCAAGGACATGCAGGATTTCACGGTCGGCGTGCTGGTGGGCAAGACCATCCAGTCGATCCGGGTCGTCACCAACTTCGGCCTGTTGATCCTGGGCAACCCGACGCGCCAGGCGGCGCAGGACGATCTGCTCGTCTACAGCCTGTCGGTGGCGCGCGCCATCAGCCAGAATGCGGAGGTGGTCGGCGAGTTCGCCGGCCGCGCCAACTTCGCCAACATCGTCACGCCCGGCGCCGAAGACCGCGGCCTGCTGCGGTTCGGCACGCGTTACACCAAGAGCGGCGTCCGCCTGGACGCCGGCATCGTGCTGGGCCTGACCTCGCGCGACCCCGAGGTTGGCTTCACCGGTGGCCTGACCTGGGTCTTCAACGCGTTCCGGGTGCCCTGATGCTGGCAATCGCCAAAGCACACGCCTACGGCAACGATTTTCTGTTCGTGCCGGCGGAGCAGGTTGAAGGCCTCCGGCTCGACGAGCTGACGCGCCGCCTCTGCCATCGCCATTCCGGTCTCGGCGGCGACGGCGTGATCTACTACACGATTGCGCCGGACGGCACCGCGCGCATGCGGTTGATCAACACCGACGGCAGCCCGTCGGAGCTGTCGGGCAACGGCCTGCGCTGCCTGGCGGCGCTGGTCCTCTACCAACGGGAGGCGGCGGGGCTCCCGCCCCTCACGGAAGTGCGGGTCGACACCGATGCGGGCTGGAAGGCGCTGTCGCTCATCAGCCGGTCCGGCGGCCGTTACACGTTCCGCGCGGCCATGGGCCAGCCGCAGCGCGTGGCTGAAGAGACCCTCGAGGTCGCCGGCGAAACGCTCAAGGTGACGACGCTGGCGATTGGGAATCCGCAGTGCGTCGCCCTGGTGAAGGAACTGCCGGACCTGGTGCGGTTTCACCGGATGGGACCGGCGCTGGCCACGCATCCGCGTTTCACCGAGGGCACCAACGTCGAGTTCGCGGTGATCGAAGCGCCCGACCGCGTGCGCATCCTGATTTGGGAACGCGGGGTCGGCCCCACGCACGCCTCGGGCACTGGCGCGTGCGCGTCGGCGATTGCCGCCATCTCGCACGGCGGCGCCGCCCGTGACATCCAGGTGATTGCCCCCGGCGGCACGCAGCGCGTCGAGTGGACCGACGCCGGCATCTTCCTGACCGGCTGGGCCGAGGTGGTGATCGACGGGCACTGGGTGCCTTCGTATGCAGACCTTTCATGAGGCCGTCGGCGCCGTAGAATCCTATTCGCCGGCCGAAGAACAGTTCAATCGCCGTCGCCGCACCGCTGGGTTGTTCCTGGCGCCCGCGGTGTTCCTGGTCCTGCTGTTCGCGCCGCTCGGTGACATTCCGGTGGCGGCGCATCGCATGGCCGCGATCATGGGCCTCGTCGTCACGCTCTGGCTGACCGAGGCGCTGCCGCTCGCGGTCACGGCCATGCTGGGCCCCTGCGTCGCCGTGATGCTCGGCGTGACCAGCGGCCGCGCGGCGCTGGCGCCGTTCGCCGACCCCATCATCTTCCTCTTCATCGGCGGCTTCATGCTGGCGCAGGCGATGTTCGTGCACGGGGTCGATCGCCGCATCGCCTATGGCGCGCTGGCGATCAAGGGCGTCGGCGGCAGCGCCTTTCGCATCCTCCTCGTCTACGGCGCGGTGTGCACCGCGATGTCGATGTGGATCAGCAACACCGCCACCACGGCGATGATGTTCCCGATCGGCCTGTCGATCATTGCCCACCTGCACCGCACCGCCACCGACCAGCAGGCCGCGGTCCGGCGCTTTGCGCTGGGCATGATGCTGATGACGTCGTTCGGGCCGTCGATTGGCGGCATGGGCACGCCGGTGGGGACGCCGCCGAACCTGATCGGCATCGGCATGCTGGAGAAGATCGTCGGCGCGAAGATCTCGTTCTTCGCCTGGATGGCGATCGGCGTCCCCATCGTCACGGTGCTGTTCGGGTACCTCGTGCTGCAGTTCTATTGGACCTCGGCGCGGGGGTTGCGGGTGACCACCGACAGCACCGACCTGGTCTACGAGGAGCTGGCGCGGCTGGGCCCGATGACGACCGGGCAGCGGAATGTGCTGGTGGCGTTTGCGGTGACGGTGGCGCTGTGGATCGCGCCCGGCCTGTTCGCGATCGTGGGCGTGGACCAGACGCCGTTTGCCCGCGCCTATGCGGCGTCGATGCCGGAAGGCGTGGCCGCCATGGTCGGCGCGTTCCTGCTGTTCATCCTGCCGGTGGACTGGCGCGAGCGGCGATTCACGCTGACGTGGGACGAGGCGGTGAAAATCGACTGGGGCATCACGCTGCTCTACGGTGGCGGGCTGGCGCTTGGGGAGTTGACGTTTTCCACCGGCCTGGCGCAGGCCATGGGCGAGGGCATCACGAGCTGGCTGCCGGCGCAGTCGGCGTTCGCGCTGACCGTGCTCTTCACGGCTTCGGCCATCATCGTGTCTGAAGCGGCGTCAAACACGGCGTCGGCGAACATGATCATCCCGATCGCGATCGCGGTGTCGCAGGCGGCCGGGGTGCGGCCGATTGAACCGGTGCTGGGCGCTACGCTGGGCGCCAGCATGGGCTTCATGATGCCGGTATCAACGGCGCCGAATGCGATCGTCTACGGTTCGGGGTTCGTGCCGATTGGCCAGATGATGCGCCACGGCGTGATGCTCGACATTGTCGCGTTCGTCGTGATCATCGCGACGGTGATGACGCTCGGTCCGATCCTGTTCTGATCGCAGAAATCGCAGCGGGATTGGCCGCCGGTCGTGGCGAAAACCGCGATCCCAGGGCAGGCGCCCTAGTGCTTGCGGCGGACCGGCGCTGGCGGCTGGGGCGCGTCGATTTGCGCCAAAGCGGCCTGAAGTTCCTCGGCCACACCGGCCAGGGCCTTGCCCACGGCCGGGTAGTCTTCCTTCCCCAGCGCTGAGCGCGCTTCTTGCAATTTCTTTCCCGCCGCGTCGATAGCGGCCTGCGGCGCCTTGAGCGCGCGGGCCGGCGGCGCTGCCGCCTTCAGCCGGGCTTCGGCCGTGGCGAGCAACGTCGCGACCCGGGTGATGTCGCGTTCCGCGTCGCCGCGGGCGTTGGCGCGGCCTTCCACGGCGAGCTTCGCGGCATTCTGGGCGCGCTCGAAGCTGTCGATGGCGTGGCTCAAGGCCTGGCGATAGTCGCCACCGGCCACGGCCTCGTCGGACCGCTTGAGGGCGTCGACGGCGGCGGTGAGTTCGGTGGCGGCAAATCGATCGGCGCCGGCGGCGCGTGCCGCTTCGATGGCGCCCTGGGCCTGGTTCATTTCCTTGCTTGGGGGGTCGGCGCAACCGGCGGAGAGGATGAGGATGACAAGCGCCAGGCGGCGGGCCACACGAACCATGTCTCACGAGTATACGACAGCGACGCCGCGGAACCCGCGTGGGCCGGCGGCAGAACGCGCGTCAATCAGCTACCATGAAGGGTCCGGAACCATGCGGGATGTGGCCGTCATGGACCGTCCGCGCGAGAAGCTGGCGCGGAGCGGCGCCGAGGCGCTCGGCGACAACGAGTTGCTGGCCCTGGTGCTGGGAGCGGGCACCCGCGACCGGGGCGCGCTGACCGTGGCGCAGGACGTGATCGCCGCGGCGGGCGGCCTGCCGGGCCTGGTCCGGCTTGGCCTGGATGATCTGGATCGGGTGTCGGGCATCGGGGAGTCCCGCGCCGCGCGCGTGCTGGCGGCCGTGGAACTGGGCCGCCGCACCCTGACGAGGGACGCGCCGGAGCGGCCGCGAATCCTGTCGCCGGTGGCCGCCGCGGAGTACCTGATGCCGCGGTTTTCCGGGTTTCACGTGGAGCGGTGCGGCGTGATGCTGCTGGACCAGAAGCAGCGGCTGATCCGGGCCACGGTGATCTCAACGGGGACGCTCGACAGCGTGGCGGCGCACCCGCGCGAGGTGTTCCGGGCCGCGGCGGTGGCGTCGGCGTGGAGCGTGGTGGTGTTCCATAACCACCCGTCGGGGGATCCGATGCCGAGCGCGATTGATCGCCTGGTGACGCGGCGCCTCGAGATGGCCGGCGAGGTGATGGGGATCGAGCTGGGCGATCACATCATCCTGGGAGACGGGACGTACTTCAGCTTCAAGGAAGAATCGAAACGGTGACCATCCTCTACTTCGACTGCTTTGCCGGCGCGGCCGGAGACATGATCCTCGGCGCGTTGCTCGACGCGGGGCTGCCGTTCGACGAGCTGAAGCGCGCGCTGGGCAGTCTCGCCGTCGATGGCTGGGAGGTCTCGGTGGACCGGGTGATCAAGACCGGCGTGACGGCGACCAAATTCCGCGTCCACCCGCTTTCGCTCGCGCAGCATTCATCGGCGAGCTTCAGCGAGGTCACGCCGAAGCGGCCTTCGGCCGCGAAGGCGGACGAGCATGCCAATGTGGCGTCCGGCTTCAGCCGGACCGACGGGCACGCTCACGACCACGGCCATCACCACCCGCCTTCGCCCGCGGGCCACACACACGGGGGCTCCGGCGCGGCAAGCCATGCCCACGGGCACCACTCGTTGAAGGAGATCGAGGCGGCGATCGGGCGGTCGGCATTGTCGGCGGCGGGGAAGGCCAGGGCCACTGCCATGTTTCATCGCCTGGCCGAGGCCGAGGCCGCCATCCATGGCATGTCCGTGGACGAGGTCCATCTCCACGAAGTGGGCGCCATCGACTCGATCATCGACATTGTCGGCGCGGTGTTCGCGCTCGAGTGGTTTGCCGCGGACCGCATCGTCGTGTCGCCCTTGAACGTCGGGGGGGGCATGGTGAAGTCGGCGCATGGCGTGTTCCCGGTGCCGGCACCGGCGACGGTGGCGCTGCTGAAGGACGCGCCGGTGTACTCGAGCGGCATCCAGGCGGAACTGCTCACGCCGACCGGCGCCCTCATCCTGACGGAATACGCGTCGTCGTTCGGGCCGGTCCCGGCCATGCGCGTGTCTCGCGTCGGCTACGGCGCCGGCGATCGCGAACTGGCCGAAACACCGAACGTCGTACGGGTCCTGGTTGGCGAGGGTGCGGCTCTCGAGCCCCAGGCCCCACGCCCCAGACCCCACGTCGTTGTCGTCCTCGAATGCGAGATCGACGACATGAACCCGCAAATCTTCGGCCCGCTGATGGACACGCTTTATGCCGCCGGCGCGCTGGAGGTGTTCTATTCGTCGGTGCAGATGAAGAAGAACCGCCCCGGCACGCTGATGACGATCGTGGGGAAGCCGGAGCACCGCGAGGCGCTGACCGAGATCGTGTTCCGCGAGTCCACGACCATCGGCGTGCGCTACCAGGAGATGTCCCGTGATTGTCTGGACCGCGAGATGGTCACGGTGGCCACGGCGGTCGGGCCCGTGCGCTTCAAGGTGGCGCGCCGCAACGGCCAGATCGTCAACGCGCAGCCCGAGTTCGACGACCTCGCGAAACTTGCGGCCGAGACGAGCATCCCAATCAAGGAGATTCAGGCGTTGGCACACAAGGCATGGTTGGAGCGATGAAGTTTTTCCTCACCACCGCAATCGACTTCGTCAACAGCCGGCCCCACCTGGGCACGGCCTACGAAAAGGTCACCGCCGACATCATCGCCCGCTATCGCCGTCTCGCGGGGTTCGACACCCACTTCCTGATGGGCAATGACGAGCACTCGCAGAACGTCTTCCGCAAGGCCGTGGAGCAGGGGAAGGATCCGCTCACCTACTGTGACGAGATGGAGGTGGTGTTTCGTGACGTGTGGAAGCGCCTCGACATCTCGTTCGACGACTTCATCCGCACCTCGGACCCCAAGCGCCACAAACCCGCGGTGCGGAAGATGGCGCAGGCGTGCCTCGACAACGGCGATATCTACGAAGGCTCGTACGAGGGCTTCTACTGTGTGGGCTGCGAGGCGTTCAAGCAGGAGAAGGACCTCGTTGACGGCAACTGTCCGCTCCACAACACCAAGCCCGACTGGATTCGCGAGAAGAACTGGTTCTTCCGTCTGTCCAAGTACCAGCAGCCGCTGCTGAAGCATTACACCGAGCATCCGGAGTTCATCGAGCCGGAAATCCGGCGCAACGAAATCCTGCGGTTGGTCGAGGGCGGGCTGGATGACATCTCGATGTCCCGCGCCGGCCAGTCGTGGGGCATCCCGCTGCCGTTTGATCCGGCGAGCGTCGTCTACGTGTGGTTCGACGCGTTGATCAATTACGCCGCCGCGGTGGGCTACGGCTGGGACGACGAGCGGTTCCGGCAGTGGTGGCCGGCGAACCTGCACATTGTCGGCAAGGACATCACGCGCTTCCACTGCGTGATCTGGCCGGCCATGTTGATGAGCGCCGGCCTGCCGCTGCCTGGCCAGGTGTTCGGCCACGGCTGGGTGTATTTCAAGGGCGAGCGCATGAGCAAGACGATGGGGAACATCGTCGATCCGCTGGATGCGGCGGAGCGCTTCGGGCCCGATCCGCTGAGGCTGTACCTCGCCAAGGAGATTCCCTACGGCGGCGACGGCGACTTCACGTGGGAGCGGTTCGAAGAGAAATACAACGCCGACCTGGCGAACAACCTCGGCAATCTGGTCAACCGCGTGGCCTCGATGAGCGAGCGTTACCAGAAGGGCGTCATTCGGCCGGCGGGCGGCGGATCGCTGGCGGCGATGGCCGCTGAGAACGTGGCGGCCTACAGGGCGGCGATGAACGTGCACGCCCTGCACGAGGGCGCGGCGGCGGCGTTCCGCCTGATCAGCGGCGCTAACAACTACATTGCCGAAACGCAACCGTGGGCCCTCGCCAAGGACCCCGCGAATGCGGATCGCCTGAACGGCGTGCTCGCCGACATTGCGGAGTCCGTTCGCATTGCGGCCGTCATGCTGTCGCCGATCATGCCCGCCTCGGCGACCGAGATCCTGCGGCGTTTGGGCGACACCGCGCCGGCCGCCGGCCGGCGGTTGGACGCCGACACCGCATGGCGGACGTCGGGCGAGAAACAGATTCTGAACGCCGGGGCCCTGTGGCCCCGCATTGAAGCCGACAAGGGAGTTGTGACCGTGACTGACGAGACGCCAAAGCCGACCGAGACCGCTGCCGTGCCACCACCAACTGTTGCGCCCGCCGCCGCCGCGGTCGCTGCGCCTGCTCCCGCTCCCGCCGTAGCTGAGGCGCCTGCGATCATCACGATTGATGATTTCATGAAGATTCAGCTGAAGGTCGCCAAGGTGCTCGAGGCTGAACGGATGCCGAAGTCGCAGAAGCTGCTCAAGCTGAAGGTTGACGCCGGTGAGGCGGAGCCGCGGACCATTCTCGCCGGCATCGCCGAGTCGTACGAGCCCGAAGCCATGGTCGGCAAGACGATTGTGATCGTGGCCAATCTGGCGCCGCGCAAGATGATGGGCCTGGAATCCAACGGCATGGTGCTCGCGGCGAGTCCCGAGGGCGGCGCTGCGTTCGTGCTGAACGCCGAGCCCGCCACGCCGGGCACGCGAGTCAGATAGCCCAGGAATTCAAGAAGGGCGCCTGACCCCAATCATCCCTATGACTGATTCACACTGTCATATCGCCGGCGAGGAGTTCATCGCCGACCTCGACGCCGTGGTTGAACGGGCGCGGGCGGCGGGCGTGCGGCGCGCGCTCGTCATTCTTGCCGCGGAAGACGACGCCGAGATCGCGCGGGTGGCGACGGTGTCGGCGGCGTGGCCGGAGTGCCGGTTTGCGGTAGGCATCCATCCGCACCACGCGCATTTGTTTGCCGCGAATCCGCAGGACGCGGCCGCCGCCGTGGCGGCCCGGCTCGACGCGCTGCCGCTGGCGCGCGCCGTGGGTGAGATCGGGCTCGACTACCACTACGACTTCTCGCCCCGCGACGTGCAGCAGGCCGTGTTCCGGGCCCAACTCCAACTCGCGCGCGGCCGCGACCTGCCCGTGGTCATCCACACCAGGGAAGCGGAAGACGACACGCTCCGGATCCTTGCCGAGGAGGGCGGTCCCCGGCTGCGCGGCGTCTTTCACTGCTTCACGGGCGACGCCGCCGCCGCCGGCCGCGCCCTGGCGACCGGTTTCTACCTGTCGATCCCCGGCGTGGTCAGCTTCCCGAAGGCCGAGCCGTTGCGGGAGGCGCTGCCGGGCGTGCCCGCCGACCGGTTGCTGGTGGAAACCGACAGCCCGTACCTGGCGCCGGTGCCGCATCGCGGCAAACGCAACGAGCCCGCGCACGTGGCGACCGTCGTCGCCCGGGTCGCGGCGGCGCGCGGAGTGCCGCCGGAAATGGTCGGCGCCGAAACCGATCACAACTTCGATGTGCTGTTCCGGCCCTAGGCCGCAGATGACGCAGCTGACACAGACGCACTCCTGGCCGGGCCCCGCGCGCGGCACCCGCGCGTGGGTGGCCTGACATCGCCGCAAAGTCCAGAGCTGCAAGCATTAACAGGCGGTCGCTTTCGTTGACACCGCCGCCTTCGTATGGTGAGATTAACGGACGTGTCTAACGCCGCACCACGGACCCAAGCGGACCTGCTTCAGCTGTTCGAACCCGTACGCGACGACCTCGAGGCCGTCGAACGGGAGTTCGCCCGGCAGGTACAGTCACAGATCCAGGTCATTCCCGAGATCGGCAACTACCTTCAGAAGAGCGGCGGCAAGCGCGTCCGCCCGGCCGTGCTGCTCATGGCGTCGCGCCTGTGCGGCTACACCGGCCCGCGCGCCATCCTGAACGCCGCGGTGGTCGAGTTCATCCATACCGCCACGCTCGTGCACGACGACATCATCGACGATGCCGACGTCAGGCGGGGGCGTAAGGCCGTGCATTCGCAGTGGGGCAATGACGTCACCGTGCTGGCCGGTGACTTCCTCTACATCAAGTCGATGGCGATGGCGCTCACCCAGGACACGCTCGACGTGGTCCGGTTGCTGTGCGACGTCACGCTGCGGATGATCGAAGGTGAGCTCTATCAGCTCACCAAGAACGGCGTGGTCGATCTGACCGAGAACGAACACTTCGACATCATTCACCGCAAGACCGCCTACTTGTTCGGCGGCTGCGCGCAGATCGGCGGCATCCTCGGCGAAGTTGGCGCCGAGAAGGAGCAGGCGCTGCGCGAGTATGGCTTCGGCCTGGGGACGATGTTCCAGCTGGTGGACGACCTGCTCGACTTCACGGGCGCGGCCGAGATCATCGGCAAGCCGGTTGGCGGCGACCTGCGCGAGGGCAAGATCACGCTGCCGATCATCCACCTCCTGGAGCACGGCGGCGCCGAGGCCGACGACCTGGTCCGCAACGCCGTGCGCGCCCGCGACGTGAGCGTCGAAGATTGGGCCCGCATCAAGGCCCTGCTCGCCGAGCATCGTTCGCTCGACTACGCCTACGATCGCGCGGTCGAGTTTGGCGAGACCGCCAAGCGACAATTGCGCCAGTTCGCGCCCAGCCGCGAACGCGAAGCGCTGATGGCGCTCGCCGACTACGTCTTGCTACGAGACCGGTAAGCCGGCCACAGAGACACCGAGTCACAGAGAAATTCCTAATCTTTGGGAGCACTAAGAACCGTGGCACTTAAGAAGAACTTGTCTTCTCTGTGTCGCTGTGTCTCTGTGGCAGACCTGTGACGCCTGCTCGCAGAATCGAAAAGCTCCGCCAGGAGATTCGCAGGCACGAAGAGCTCTACTACATGCATGCGGCGCCGGAGATCTCCGACGCCGAGTTCGACGCCCTGATGAACGAGCTCAAGGCCCTCGAAGCGGCGCACCCCGACCTGCTCACCCCTGACTCTCCGACGCAGCGCGTCGGCGGACGCCCCTCCGAAGGCTTCACCACGGTCGAGCACCTGCAGCCCATGCTCAGCCTCGACAACGCCTACAACGAAGAGGACCTGCGCGCCTTCGACGAGCGCGTGCGCAAGGGCCTGGCGATCGAGGCGTCGCCGTCATATGTGGCGGAGCTCAAGATCGACGGCCTCAGCATCGCGCTGACCTACCAGGACGGCCGGCTGGTGCGCGGGGCGACGCGCGGCGACGGCTCGCGCGGCGAAGAGGTGACCACCAACGTGCGCACCGTGCGCGCGATCCCGCTGTCGCTCAAGCACGGGCCCGGCGGGCTCGTCGAAATTCGCGGCGAGGTCTACCTGCCGAAGAAGGCCTTCGAGCGGATGAACCAGGAGCAGGAAGCGGCCGGCGAACCGCTCTACGCCAATCCGCGAAACACCGCGGCCGGGGCCATGCGTAACCTGGACCCGTCACTGGTGGCGAAGCGCGGCCTCGCGGCGTGGATGTATCAGGTGGTGAATTCAGGCCAGGCCACGGACGCGCCGTTACATGCGGTGGTGCTCCAGAACCTCAAGGCCTGGGGGCTGCCGGTGGAGCCGCACTGGAAGGAATGCGACGGCATCGAGGCCGTGCTGGCCTTCTGCGAGGAGTGGCGCGAGAAACGCGCGAACCTGGCCTTTGAAACCGACGGCGTGGTGATCAAGCTGAACGACGGCGGCCTGCGTGAGCGCCTCGGCTCGACGTCGAAGTTCCCGCGCTGGGCCACCGCCTTCAAGTTCCCGGCGGAGCGGAAGGTGGCGATGCTGCATGCCATCGAGGTCAACATCGGCCGCACCGGCGCCGCCACGCCGTACGCCGTGCTCGAACCGACGGTGGTGGCCGGGTCCACGATTTCCATGGCCACGCTGCACAACCCCGACGACATCATCCGCAAGGACATCCGTCCGGGCGAACCGGTGATCATCGAGAAGGCGGGCGACGTGATCCCGCGGGTGGTCGGGCCTGCCGACCCCGCCGCGGCCGATCGGCCGGCGCCGTGGGTGATGCCGACCGCGTGCCCGGTGTGCGGTAGCCCCCTGCACAAGCCGGACGACGAGGCCGTGTGGCGGTGCGAGAACAGCTCCTGCCCGGCGAAGCTCCGGCGCGGCCTCGAGCACTTCGCGTCGCGCGGCGCCATGAACATCGAAGGCATGGGGGAGTCGCTGATCGCCCAGCTGACGGAATCCGGCCTGGTGAAGAGCATCGCCGACATCTACCTCCTCACCGCCGAGGCACTCGAAGGTCTCGACCGGATGGGCCAGAAGTCGGCCGCCAATGTGATGCGGGAGATCGAAAAGTCGAAGGGCAACGAGGTGTGGCGGCTGCTCTACGGGCTGGGCATCCGCCACGTCGGCGAACGCGGCGCGCAAGTGCTGGCCGATCACTTCGGATCGATTGCCGACATCGAGCGCGCCTCGCTGGAGGAACTGCAGCAGGTGCGGGAGATTGGCCCGGTGCTGGCCGAGGCGGTGCGGACCTGGTGTGACGAGCCGCGCAACCGCGAGCTGCTCGAGCGCCTGCGCGCCGCCGGCCTGACGACGACGGGCGAGCGCAGGGTGGCGCCGGCCGGTCCGCAGCCGCTGGCGGGCCGGACGTTTGTGATTACCGGCGAGATTACCGGGATGACGCGCGACGAAGCGCAGGCCAAACTCGAGGCGCTCGGGGCCAAGGTCACCGGCTCGGTCAGCAAGAAGACCAGCGGCCTGATTGTCGGAGCCGAACCGGGTGCGAGCAAGCTCGAGAAGGCGACCAAGCTGGGCATCGTCACGCTGGACGAAGCAGGGTTCCTGGCCCTCCTGGACTCGTCGGCCTCCTGACCTCCTCCCTTATAATGAGGCCATCATGACGCGGCATTTTGCGTGGACCACCGCGATCCTCACCGGCATCATCGGCGTGCTGCTTGGCATGGTCGTGACCACGCCGCGCGGGTCGGTGACGGCCCCCGGCCAGGCCGTTGGCGCGGTCGCGGCGGCGCCGGCGGCGGCCATCACGCCGGCGGCCGAGGCGGCCCCCGTGGCGTCCGCCACGTCCATCAACTTCGCCGACATCGCCGCGCGGATTAATCCGGCCGTCGTCAACATCGACGCGACCGCCCGCAGCCGGCGCGCCCGCCGGCTGTTGGAAGCCGGGGCGCCGCGCAGCGAGGATCCCTTCGACCTGGGCCGGCGCGGCAGCGACGTCCCTCGCCGCGGCACCGGCACCGGGTTCCTGATCGACGCGGCCGGGCACATCCTCACCAACCATCACGTGATTGAGGGCGCGGAGCGCCTCACCGTGAAGCTGGCCGACGGCCGCAGCCTGCGCGCCGAGGTGGTGGGGTCGGACCCCGACACCGACATCGCCCTGATCAAGGTGGCGGGGACCACGCCGTTTCCCCACGCCACGCTGGGGGATTCCACCGCGTTGCGGGTCGGCGAGTGGGTGTGCGCCATCGGCAACCCGCTGGCCTACGAACACACCGTGACCGTGGGCGTGGTCAGCTTCATCGGCCGCAAGCTGTTCGACGCCAGCCTCGACAACTACATCCAGACCGACGCGGCGATCAGCTTCGGCAACAGCGGCGGGCCGCTGATCAACGCGCGCGGGCAGGTGATTGGGATCAACGCCGCGATCAGCCGGCAGGCCAGCAACATCGGCTTCGCCGTGCCGAGCAACCAGGCGCGGGACATCCTCCCGCAGTTGAAGGCGCTCGGCCGGGTTGAGCGGGGCTACATCGGCGTTACCCTGCGCGACGTCGATCCGGACGTGCAGGCGTCACTGAAGCTGTCGCGCGGGGATGGCGCGCTCGTGCAGGACGTCACCGCCGGTTCGCCCGGCGCCCGCGCCGGCCTGCAGCCGTACGACGTGATCGTGTCGGTGGACGGCGACCCGGTGCGCACCCACGACACGCTGATCCGGGAGATTGCCGCGCGCCTGCCCGGCACCAGCGCGCGGCTGCAATATGTGCGCGACGGCCGCGCGCGCGACGTCTCGGTCAAGCTGGCCGAGCGTCCGCAGCGGGCGACCGATCGCCCGGTGTCACCGGCCGAGCGCTCGGTGCAGCGCACCGGGCCGGGCGAGCTGGGGTTGAGCCTGGTCGAGATCGACGACAGCAACGCGCACCGCTTCGACATCCCGTCGGGCATGACCGGGCTGCTGGTGCAGCGGGTCGAGCCGCTGTCGGTGGCCTACGATGCCGGCATCACGCGCGGTGCCATCATCCTGGAAGTCAACCGCCAGCCGGTGAAATCGATCGCCGGCTTCCGCCGCGTGGTCGGCGCGTCGGAGCCCGGCGACGTGCTCGCGGTGTTCCTGTACGACCCCGACGCCGACGCCCGCGCCATCCGCACCGTTCGCACGGAGCAACGGTGAAGCCACGCATCCTCGTGATTGATGACGAGTCGGCGATTCGCGACTCGCTGAAGATGATCCTCGAGTACGAGGGCTATGAGGTGATGCAGGCGGCGACCGGCGAAGAGGGCGTCAAGCTGGTGGAACGCGAGGCGCCGGACCTGGTCTTCCTCGACATCAAGATGCCGGGCATGGACGGGCTCGAGGTGCTGCAGAAGCTCGAGCACATGGTCGAGACCACGCCGATCGTCGTGATCTCCGGCCACGGCGACATGGCCACGGCGGTCAAAGCGACCAAACTCGGCGCGTTCGATTACATCGACAAGCCGCTGGCCCAGGACCGCGTGCTGGTCACGGTGCGCAACGCCGTCGACACCCGGCGCATCAAGACCGAGAACAAGAGCTATCGCCGCGACGCCGAGAAGAAGCACCAGATCGTGGGCGACTCGCCGTCGCTGGCGGTGGTGCGCAATGCCATCCAGAAGGCCGCGCCGACCAACGCCACGGTGTTGATTTGGGGCGAGAGCGGTGTCGGCAAGGAACTGGTGGCGCGCGCCATCCATCGCGACAGCCTGCGGCGCGACGGCGCGTTCGTGCAGGTCAACTGCGCCGCCATTCCCGACGAGCTGATCGAGTCGGAGCTGTTCGGGCACGAGAAGGGCTCGTTCACCGGCGCCACCGACCGCCAGATCGGCAAGTTCGAGCAGGCCGACAAGGGCACCATCTTCCTCGACGAAGTCGGCGACATGAGCCTGAAGACGCAGGCCAAGGTGCTGCGCGTGCTGCAGGAGCAGGAGCTCGAGCGGCTGGGCAGCAACCGCATCATCAAGGTGGACGTGCGCGTGATTGCCGCCACCAACAAGAACCTCGAGGAAGAGATCGATCGCCACACCTTTCGCGAGGACCTCTTCTATCGCCTGAACGTGGTGCCGATCCACGTGCCGGCGTTGCGCGACCGGCGCGACGACATCCCGGCGCTGGTGCGCCACTTCGCCGACCTGTTCGCGCGCGACAACAACTTCCACCGCAAGACCTTCACCGCCGCCGCCATGGAGCGGTTGAGGCAGCAGCACTGGCGCGGCAACATCCGCGAGCTGCGCAACTTCGTCGAGCGCCTCGTGATCATGACCAGCGGCGAGGCCATTGACGCCCGCGACATCCCGGAAGGCGGCGCCATTCGCGGCGACGCGCCGATGCTGGCCGGTGGTGAGGTCGTGGCGGCGCCGGAGGCCCCGGCCTGGATGCAGGCCACCACCCTCCAGGAATTCAAGTCCGGTTCGGAACGTGCGTACCTGGTGGCCAAGCTGAGAGAGAATGGATGGAACATCTCGAAGACGGCCGAGGTGATCGATACGCCGCGCAGTAATCTGTATAAGAAGTTGGAGCAATACCAGATTTCGCAGGAACGGGACGGACAAGGCAGTTAGGCGTTTGCATACGCCGCAGTGAGCCGGGTAATCGCTGCCGCCGGTAACCCCGCCGGAGCTCGCGATCGAAAGGTCGAGAGCGAAGGCGGGAAGTGCCGGCGGGAGAGGAAAGTCCGAACTCCACAGGGCAGTGCGCCGGGTAATTCCCGGGCGGGGCGACCCGACGGACAGTGGCACAGAAAATATACCGCTCCGCCGGAGCCCGAGGCCGCAAGGCCGAGGGCAAAGGCGAGTAAGGGTGAAATGGTGGGGTAAGAGCCCACCGCGCTCCTGGTAACAGGAGTGGCAGGCCAAACCCCGCACGGAGCAAGACCAAATAGGGAAGCGCTTGATGGCGGCCCGCCTAAAGCTTCCGGGTAGGTTGCTCGATCCCGTCAGCAATGCCGGGACTAGAGGAATGATTACCCTCATGGCGCTCGCAAGGGCGTCATGGGACAGAATTCGGCTTACAGGCTCACTGCGGCACTTTTCAGGGAAGGGAACACCGCGACCGTATGGCCCATTATCTCGTTACGGGTGGAGCAGGCTTCATCGGCTCGCACTTGTCAGCGGCACTGCTCTCATCCGGGCACCGGGTTCGGGTCGTCGACAACCTGGTCACCGGCTACCGCCACAATCTGCAGGAGGGCGTCGAGTTCACCAACGCCGATCTCGCCGATCCGGCGGCGGCCGCCGCGGCGGTCGCGGGCGTTGACTTCGTGCTCCATCAGGCCGCCATTCCCTCGGTGCCGCGATCGGTGAAGAACCCGGCCGAATCGCATCGGGCGAACGTGGATGGCATGCTCAATGTCCTGATCGCCGCGCGGGATGCCGGCGTCAAGCGGGTGGTCTTCGCCGGGTCGTCCTCCGTCTACGGCGATCAAGCCGTCCTGCCGAAGCGCGAGGACATGCCCACCAAACCCATGACCCCCTACGCGCTGCAAAAGCTGGTCAGCGAGCAGTACGGGCAGATGTTCACGCGGCTCTACGGCCTCGAGGTGGTCACCACGCGCTACTTCAACGTGTTCGGGCCGCGGCAGGACCCGGGTTCGCCGTACTCCGGCGTGATCTCGCTGTTCATCAAGGCGCTGCTCGAAGGCACGCGGCCGGTGATCTACGGGGACGGCGGCCAGACGCGCGACTTCACGTTCGTGACCAACGTCGTTGATGGCGTGTTGCGCGCCGCCGCGACGCCTGGCGTCGGCGGGGAAGTGTTCAACGTCGCGACCGGGGGCCGGGTGTCGTTGAACGAGCTGCTCGCGACCTTGAAGAAAATCCTGGGGTCGAACGTCGAGCCGATTTACGAGGACCAGCGCATGGGCGACGTGCGCGACTCACAGGCCGACATTGCCAAGGCCGAGCGCCTCCTCGGCTACCGCCCGACGGTGACGCTCGAAGACGGGCTGCGCCAGACCGTGGCCTGGTTCGAAGCCAGTAGCGGCACGCGGCCGTCGGTGTAGATCGCCGTCAGCGTCTCGCCGTCGATCTCCAGCGCCGAGGCGCGGCCGTTGTAGGCGCTCGCCAGCATCCCCGTATCGATGAGCACCGCGCGGCCACCGAAGCGGACCGTGATCCGGCGGTCGGGCGTGGGGGTGTGGCCGGTGACGAACCGCTGGGCGCCATAGCGCTCCAGGAGGGGGGCGAACGGCCCGCCGGTGGGGTCGTCCGGCAGCGTCGCGAGGCCGCGGTACCAGAGCGCGCCTTCGGCGGCGACGGATGTCCAGGCGTCGATCTTCAGGATCTCCTGCGCCTCGATCAGTAACGACACGTTCAGCTTGGATCGATCCGGCTCCTTGCCCACCGCTTGCGCCGCCGCGATCAGCGCGTTGGCGACGCCAATCTCATGCGACGCAACCTGCAGCACCTCCTGGAGCGTGAAGAAGGGCAGCGCGAGTTTCAGGTCCACCAGGCGCTCGACGAACCGATCCATCCGCCGGATCTCGTCGCGCACGCGGACGTTGACCTCGTCGGCCGTCGCCGGCGCCGTCGCCGCGGCAAAGCCAGCGTGCATGAAGATCGATCCGGCGTATTGCAGGAGCATGGGCTTGTCGCGGAGCCAGGCGCCGTACTTGCCGCGCGGCCCCATCGCGTCGTGGTACTCGACCCACCCGGCGGGATGCGTCGTCAGCCACGCCTCGCGGGTTTGCGCATACACCGCCGGAACGGGTTCGCCCTTCGCGGCCCTGGCGGCGCCGAGCGCCGCGTACTGCGTCCACGCCTCTTCCCGGCGGGCGTCTGACTTGGCGTCGGCGAACGTGGCGAAGATCTCGCGGGTGACGTCGCGGGTGTCGCCGATGAGGTTCATTACCTCGTGATTGCCCAGCAGCGCGAGGGCGCGGCCGCCGGCGCTCTTGGCCTGCGGCGCGAGCGCCATCAGCAGGTCGAGCACCGCGCGGGTGTGCTCGCCCCGGTCCATGTAATCGCCGGTCTGGATGAGTTGTGCGCGCCCCCCGGACCACCGTCCGTCGGCGCCGATGAGGCCGGCGGTGGTGAGGATGCTCTTGAGGCTGTCGATGGCGCCGTGAATGTCACCGATGGCGACAATGCGCGGCGCGCCCTGCGCGGTGAGCGGCGGGGCGGGCCAGCACAGCAGTGCCCCCGCGAGGAGGGCGGCGAGAATCCGCATCCCTAATCGTAGAACACAGACTCGCCGCGCTTGGCGACCATTTGCTTGATCTGCTCGGCCATTCTGTCGCGCCGCAGCAGGATGGCCTTCTTTTCCTTATCGCCGACCCAGTTGTCGAGCGCCTGGTCGAGGTCCTCGAGCGTCAGCGCCGCCATCTTGGTCCACAACTGGCGATCGACGCGGCCGAGTGGCGCCATGCCCTTGAGGTCCTTCTTGTCGGTGAAGGCGCGCGAGTGGTCGATCAGGAACAGGTGCCAGTCGTCGTCGTAAATCAGGTTGCCCTGGTTACGATCGATGTTCGCGATCAGCTGGTCGAACATCTTCATGCGCGTGAGCTGCAGGCTCCACTTGGGTTCCGGTCCCTGCGGCGGCTTGGTGACGCTCCAGCCCTTGACGTTCTCGATCCACAACCCGGCGGCGCCGGTCCGGCCGTCGATCCTGCGTTCGACGATGGGCGGGACCATGTGGAGGTCGAGCCTGCGGTCGAACTTGTAGGCGGCGATCTCCGCCTTGTAGCTTTCCATGAAGCCCTTGCTGTAGCCGGGCGTGAGCGGCTTCCACACGAAGCGCGCGGCGGGTCCGCCGGGCGCGAGCACGGCGCGAAACGGTTTGGTGACGCCGATCGGCACCACCTCCATCTTGACGACCTCGCCGTCGAGCAGGAACTTCTCGATCACGTCTTCGTGCCCGGTCCACACCAGCGAGCACTGGACGATCCGCTCGGTGACCGGGTTCTGCGCCGAGGCCGTTGTGCTGAGCACGGCCGCGACCGCCAGTGCCATCACGCCGCCTGGGAGTAACACGAGTCTACGCATGCATCACCTGTGTGCCAGCCGGCGGTCGTTGGGAGGCCCGGTACGTTCGCGGCCCACACCGGCTGAATCGCACGGATTGTAACAGGCCTGCGGGAACCACGGTTGCAAACGAGGCAACGCCGGTTGTCGCGCGCGCGTCACGGAAACGGGCCGGAATTATCGAGTCGCGGCCGTGTCGATGATCCCGGGTTGGCATCGCGCAGTGCCCTGATGCCTCTGCCGGAATCCCCGGAATTCCACAACACCTGCGCCGTGAACCACTTGCGGCGAACGGTCCCGCCAGGTGCGCGGCTTGCTCCAGCAAGGGCCGACTGCGCGGGCCTTTTCGCTGTCAGCCGCCTGACCGCCAAGTTGTCGTCGAAACCGCTCGCTCAGTCATTGAAACGCAAATCACCAAATCACCAAATCACCAGATCACCAAATGAAGAGGAGACCCATCATGCGAACACCCCTTTCGACCGCCCTCGCGCTGTGCACGCTGCTCATGGCCGCATCCCCCGTCATCGCCGCACCGTCGCAGAACCCGGCGCCGGTGGCCGAGAAGGCCGCCCTCAACCTCAACGCGGCCACGCTCGACCAACTGGAGACGCTGCCGGGCATTGGCCGCAAGGTGGCCGAGCGCATTCTCGAATATCGCGCCAAGAGCGGCGGCTTCAAGAAGGTCGAGGAACTGATGAACGTGAAGGGCATCGGCGAGAAGAGTTTCCTGAAGATCAAGCCGCTCATCACCGTGCCGAAACCCGACAAGGCGAGCGGTGTGGACTAGCAGCCGCGGTGTGGCACTGGTCGATGTGCTGGCCGCCACCGGCCTGAGCCTGGTGATGGCTGCCGTGGCGGTGCCGGTGGTCGGTGGCACGCTCGATCGCGAGCACGTGATCGTGGGTGCCGAGTATCTGGCCGCGCACGTGCAGCGCGCCCGGCTCGAATCGCTCAAGCGCGCCACCTCGGTGGCGGTCCGCTTGACGGTGGTCAACGATCGCACGGCCGTCCAGCTGTTCGTTGACGGCAACGGCAACGGCGTCCTGCAGAAGGACATCGACCGCCGGGTCGATCCGGCGCTGACGGCTCTCGTCTGGCTGAACGATCACGCGCGCAACGTGTCGCTCCGGATCAACCAGGGCATCGACGCTGTGGGTGGCGGCGCGGCTCTGGCGCCCGGTGATGACCCGCTGCGGATTGGTAACACCGCGTTGGTGTCGTTCAGTCCGTCAGGGAGCTCGACCAGCGGCACGGTATACCTTGCCGCTCACCGCGGACCGCAGATGGCGATTCGAGTCTACGGCGCAACGGGCCGCGTCCGCGTGTTGATGTTCGATGCGCAGGCGCGGGAATGGCGGCCGTAGCCGTCGAGGTCATCGAACGGCGCCGCGAGCGCCGCATCGCGGGCGGAGGGCCGCGCTTCGGCGCCGGCGCGGTCCTCCGGCCCGGTCAAACCGTCGTGCTCGTCAACATCAGCAGCCGCGGCGCCCTCGTGGAATCGGAGTCGCGACTAAGGCCCGGCGCGCGCACCGAGCTCCAGCTCTGCGGCGGCGGCACGCGCGCGAGCGTGACGGGCCGCATCGAACGGTGCCAGGTGGTGCGTCTCGATCCGGTTCGGTATCACGGCGTGATCGTGTTCGAAGAGCGCGTCGACATCGGCGCGTCCATCGAGGGTAGCGAGTAGCGCGTCCCCGGGACGCGCAGCGCGGGGGACATCGTGATGGGGAACCGCATACCCGGACAGAGGCCAGGGAGTGACGAATGCCGGACAAGACGCGCCGAAATCTGACGACTCTTTGCCGAGACGACTTGGCATCGGCTTTGGTAGCCGTTCCATCACTCGTCACGGGGAGGGTCGCCATGAGGGCCGGGGTCAAAGTCACGACAGCAACAGCAACAGGCGCCATCGGCAGGCAGGCACGGTCGGCCGATCGGCGCAGCGGCATCCTCTCGCTCGTCCGGCATGTCGCCGCGGATCTCATCACGACCACGGAGCGGCGGAATTTGCCGCGGTTTCTAACCGCGCGGCTCAGCCAGCTCGCCGGCGTCCGCAGCATCCGGCTGAAGGAACTCTCGGCATCGATGCCGACCCGGTCGCTCCAGCCAGTGCGGGCGCGGGATTACGTGGCCTATGTCGTGCCGGTGAAGGAACCCGGCCGGCAGGTGATGCTCGAAGCCGCCTTCAGCCCGCACGGCGGCCCCGACGCGTGGACCTGCCAACTGATTGAGACCGCTGCGCACCTGGCCTCGGTGCTGATGGAGGCCGAGCGCCTGGCCAACACCCCGCCGCCGCTGACTGCCGCCGAGCGTGACGGGGCCGCGCCGCTGATTGGATCCAGCGAGGTGATGCGCGCGCTTCGGGATCGCGTGGAACGGGTCGCCAGCACGGACTTCACCGTCCTCATCGAAGGCGAGAGCGGAGTGGGTAAGGAACTGGTGGCCCGTCAAATCCACGAACTCGGCCGCCGCCGGCAGGGGCCGTTCGTGGCCATCAATTGCGCGGCGCTCGTGGAAACGCTGATCGAGGCGGAGTTGTTCGGCATCGAGGAACGCACCGCCACCGGCGTTCGTGGCCGCCGCGGCAAGTTCGAGCATGCTGACGGCGGCACCCTGTTCCTGGACGAGGTCTCCGACCTGTCGATGGCGGCGCAGGCGAAGTTGTTGCGGGCCATTCAAGACTTCACGGTGGAACGCGTTGGCGGCAACGGCGTGCGGCACATCAACACGCGGATTGTGGCGGCGACCAACCGGCCGCTGTCGGGGCTGGTCGAGCGCGGCCTGTTCAGGACGGACCTGTTCTATCGCTTGAGCGGCGTCGAGATCGCCGTGCCGCCGCTGCGCCGGCGGAAGGGCGACATCCTGGAGCTGACGCAGTACTTCCTCGCGCGCCACGAGGGCCGGGGCCGCCTGAGCATGACAGCCGCCGCCGTTGACGCGCTGATCGCGTACGACTGGCCCGGCAACGTCCGCGAGCTGGAGCGCATGCTCGAAGGCGCCATCGCCACCGCGGAGTCGCGGCAGATCAGCCTGGACGACCTGCCGGTCAGCCTGCGCGGCACCTACGGTGACGTGCTGGTGCCGGCGTTCCGGCTCGGCGACACCATGCGGGCCTGGGGCAGCCGCTACGCGCGCCTCGTGCTCGAGAAGAACGCGGGCAACAAGCGGCAGGCGTGCCGCATGCTCGACATCAGCTATCACACGCTCAACGCGTATCTCAGGTATCGCCCGGCGCCCGCCTTGCTGTCGTCAGAACCGGCGGGGCCGGCGGGCGACGTGGCGGCGCCGCGCTGATGGGGCCGGCGGAAGCCGGACGCCACATGTTCACTGGTTCGCCGGAAGCCTCCGGCAAGTGGAAGGCGGCGAGGCGGGGCGGAGGTGCCGTGCGGTCATGCGCCGATCTTCGGGACGTGGTCGGAGGAAGTCATGGGTCGAAGACTGTTGTTGGGAGTTGCTCTGCTCGCCGGGATCGTCACGCCCGGCGCGTGGCTCGAGGCGGCGCCGCGCAAGGCGGCCGTTGAGACGAAGTTCACGCTCGGCTGGGTGGGTGACGAGCCCACGCTGCGCGTCGAAGGGCGCGGCGTGAAGTTCTTCAAGCGGGTCGGACGCGACAAGGTGGCCATTCGCGTCGAAGTGCCGGGGGACGTCGTGGAGCTCGAGGCCGAGATGAACGGCGCCGTCCGGATTGGCCGCCAGGGCCGGTTCCTGCGGTTGCAGATGAAGGACCACTTCGAGGCGAGCATCGCCAAGGTGCAGAAGCTCACGGTGGGTTCCCGGGCGCTCGACGGCCTGGAGGGCCTGGTCGCCTCGCTCCAGGCCGACGGTCGGCAGGAAGCGCGCTCCGTGATGACTTCGTACGCACTCCTGCATGCGGTGCGAGGCAGCGCCGGGCCCATCGCCGCCGTGGCCGCCACCGTGAAGGCGGCGGCAACGGGCCGCAGCGTACGCGCCGCCTCGACCGCTCGGGAGGAAACTCCCTTCGCTTGCTGGGCCGAATACGCCGTCAACATGGTCGACTACGTCGTCGAGTTCAATTCCTGCGTCGACAGTTACTGGTGGATTCCAGGCTGGCCCGCGGTGTGCGCGTTCCAATTCACCGTGCAAGCCGAGCTCGCCTGGTTCTGGGTTCTGAGTTGCTCGGGAGGGATGCCGGTTTAGACTCAACGCAACTGACGAAGGAGGCGTTTCATGCTGCTCTGGATCCTCGGTGAGGTTGTCGTCGGTCTGTTGGTTTCAGGAATCGTGGCAGGTCTGGTGGTGGGTGCGGCCCGGCAGTCGGTCGATGGCGCGGGTGCGTGGGTCGCCGTCATCATCACCGTCGCCTCCATTCTCGCCAGCGTCATCGTGGGCGAGCGGATGCGCCGGCGCCGGCTGAGCCCGTGAGTCGCCTTGACCGTGACGGAGCGGCATAGTACCTTTCGGGGGTTCACTCCAATCGGGTGACCCCCCTCATTAAATGACTGATTCCGCTCACGCTCCTCTCAAAAGAACCCCGCTTCACGGCTCGCACGTCGCGCTCGGCGCCCGCATGGTCCCCTTCGGTGGCTGGGACATGCCGGTGGAGTATTCGGGCATCACCGCGGAGCACATGGCCGTGCGGACCGCCGCCGGCCTGTTCGACGTCTCCCACATGGGCGAGGTCGAAATCGCCGGCAAGGGCGCCCTCGAGGCCGTCCAGCACATCACCAGCAACGACGCGTCGAAGCTGCAGGTGGGGCAGATCCAGTATTCGGGCCTGACGTCGCCCGAAGGCACCTTCGTGGACGACCTGCTGGTCTACCGCTTCGGGCCGTCGCACTACCTGCTGGTGATCAACGCCGGCAACATCGACAAGGACTGGGCGTGGATTTCGGCCAAGGCCCACGAGGCCGTGCCCGGCGTGGCCACGGTGAACTCGAGCAGCCGCTACGCGCTGATCGCCATCCAGGGCCCCAAGGCGCAGGAGATCCTGCAGACCCAGACGGAAATCGACCTGCAGGCCATCAAGTATTACTGGTTTGCGCACGGCGAGGTCGCCGCCGTCCGCGGCACGGTGTCGCGCACCGGTTACACCGGCGAAGACGGCTTCGAAATCATGATCCCGCCCGCGATGGCGCCCACCGTGTGGGATGCGCTGCTGCAGGCCGGGAAGCCGCACGGGTTGATCCCGGCCGGCCTCGGCGCCCGCGACACGCTGCGCCTCGAGGCCTCGATGCGCCTGCACGGCAACGACATCGACCAAACCACCACCGTGGTTGAAGCGGACCTCGGGTGGATTGTCGGCTGGAACAAGCCGGAGTTCCTCGGCCGCGACGTGCTGCACGCGCAGAAGGCGAACGGCACGGCGAAGACGCTGGTCGGCTTCGAGATGACGGAGCGGGCCATCGCCCGTCACGGTCACTCGGTGTTCCACAACGGCCAGCCAGTCGGTGTCGTCACCAGCGGCACCCAGACGCCATTCCTCAAGAAGGCGATCGGCATGGCCTACGTGCCGCCCGCGCTCAAGGCTCCCGGCACTGAATTCGAGATCGACATCCGCGGCCGCCGCGCCAAGGCGGTAGTTGTTCCCATGCCCTTTTACAAACGTCCCAAGAAGAGCTGACCCATGTCCTATCCAGCCGACCTCAAGTACACGAAAGAGCACGAGTGGATTCGCATCGAAGGTGACACCGGCGCCGTCGGCATCACCGACTTCGCCCAGCAGCAGCTCGGCGACGTCGTCTACGTCGAACTGCCGGAGGTCGGCTCGACCCTCACCGCCGGCCAGGTGTTCGGGACCATCGAATCGGTGAAGGCGGTGTCGGAACTGTTCGCGCCGGTCACCGGCGAAGTGGTGGCCACCAACGGCGAGCTCAAGGATCGCCCCGACTTCGTGAACAGCAAGCCCCACGACACCTGGATGGTGAAGGTGAAGCTGGCCAACCCCGGTGAGGCGGCGGCGCTGATGGATTCGGCCGCGTACGAAAAGCTCATTCAAAAATGAAGCAGGTTCCTTTTCTCGAGCCCCTCGACACGTTCGCCCCCCGTCACATCGGCCCGCGCGGTAACGACGTGGCGGCGATGCTCGAGGCCGTCGGCGCCTCGTCATTGGATCAGCTCATCGACGAAGCCATCCCCGCCAGCATCCGCCTCACGGCGCCGCTGAACCTGCCGCCGGCGGAAAGCGAATCCACCTACCTCGCGCGCCTCAAGGGCATTGCGAAGAAGAACAAGGTGTTCCGCAGCTTCATCGGCCTCGGCTATTCCGATACGCTCACGCCCAGCGTGATTCGCCGGTGCCTGTTCGAGAACCCGGGCTGGTACACGCCCTACACGCCGTACCAGGCGGAAATCGCGCAAGGCCGCCTCGAGTCGCTCCTCAACTTCCAGACCATGGTCACCGACCTGACCGGGATGGCGGTGGCGAACGCCTCGCTGCTCGACGAAGGCACGGCGGCGGGCGAGGCCATGACGCTGCTGCACCGCGTGCAGGGCAAGAAGCTCGGCGCCGCCAACGGCACGTTCCTGGTGTCGGACCGCTGCTTCCCGCAGACCATCGCCGTGCTGCGCAGCCGCGCGGAACCGCTCGGCATCGCGCTCAAGATCGGCCCGGCCAACCAGATGAACCTGGACGAGCCGGCAGTGTTCGGCGCGCTCGTGCAGTACCCGGACGAGGCGGGACGCCTCGAAGACCTGAAGCCGTTCATCGACCGGGCCCACGCCGCGGGCGTGCGTGTCGCGGTGGCGACGGACCTGCTGGCGCTGGCGCTGGCGACCTCGCCGGGTGAAATGGGCGCCGACGTGGTGTTCGGTAACTCGCAACGCTTCGGCGTGCCGCTGGGATTCGGCGGGCCGCACGCGGCGTTCTTCGCCACCAGCCAGGAATACGTGCGCCACATGGCGGGCCGCGTGATCGGCGTGTCGGTTGACGCGCACGGTCATCGCGCCTACCGCATGGCGCTGCAGACGCGCGAGCAGCACATTCGCCGCGAGAAGGCGACCTCGAACATCTGCACCGCGCAGGCGCTGCTCGCCAACATGGCGGCGATGTACGCCGTGTATCACGGTCCCGAGGGGATCAAGGCGATTGCCTCGCGCGTGCACACCTTCGCGCGCTCGCTCGAGGGCGCGCTGGCGTCGCTCGGCTACCAGCAGTCGAACCTTCACTACTTCGACACGCTCCGGGTCAAGACCGATGCGGCGAAGGTGAAGGCGATCCGCATCGCGGCGGAACAGTACCAGCTCAACTTCCGCTACGTCGGCGACGCCGAAGTGGGCATCTCGCTCGATGAAACGGTGACGACCACGGACCTGGCCGCCATTCTCGAGGTGTTCGCGTCGGCGGCCGGCAAGCAGGGCGCGGCGGCGGTCGCCGACCTGAGCGCGGCGCAGACGCCGTCGTGGCCCGAGGCGCTGCAGCGCCAGAGCGCCTACCTCACGCACCCGGTGTTCAACACGCATCGCTCGGAATCCGAGATGATGCGCTACATCCGCAGCCTCGAGCGCAAGGACGTCGGCCTCGACACCTCGATGATCCCGCTCGGCTCCTGCACGATGAAGCTCAACGCGGCCACCGAGATGTATCCGGTGTCGTGGGAGGAGTTCTCGCGCATCCATCCGTTCGCGCCCGAGGATCAGACCGAGGGCTACCGGCAGATTTGCGACGAACTGGCGGCGGCGCTGTGCGTGATCACCGGCTTCGCGGCGGTGTCGCTGCAGCCCAATTCGGGCGCGCAGGGCGAGTTCGCCGGCTTGGCGGTGATGCGCGCGTATCACCAGTCGCGCGGTGATGGCGCTCGCGATGTGATCCTGATCCCCTCGTCCGCGCACGGCACCAATCCGGCCAGCGCGGTGATGGCCGGCTTCAAGGTGGTGGTGGTCGCCACCGACGCCAACGGCAACGTCGATGTGGCGGATCTGAAGAAGAAGGCCGAGGAGCACGCCGCGGATCTCGCCGGCCTGATGATCACCTATCCCTCGACGCACGGGGTGTTCGAGGATTCAATTCGCGACATCTGCGCCGCCATTCACCAGTTCGGCGGCCAGGTCTACATGGACGGCGCCAACATGAACGCGCAGGTGGGGCTGACCAGCCCCGCCACGATCGGCGCCGACGTGTGCCACCTCAACCTCCACAAGACCTTCGCCATTCCGCATGGCGGCGGCGGTCCGGGGATGGGGCCGATCGGCGTCGCCAAACACCTCGCGCCGTTCCTGCCGGGACATCCGCTCGCCAAGGTGGGCGGCGCGAACGCGATTCCGCCGGTCTCCGCCGCCCCGTGGGGCAGCGCCAGCATCCTGCTGATCTCGTATGCCTACATCCGCATGCTGGGCGCGGCCGGGGTGACGGATGCGACCCGCTTCGCCATCCTTAACGCCAACTACATCAAGTCGCGGCTCGAGCCGCACTACGACGTGCTCTACACCCGTGACAACGGCCGCGTCGCGCACGAGATGATCTTCGACCTGCGGGCGTTCAAGGCCAAGGGCGTGGAGGAAGGCGACGTCGCCAAGCGCCTGATGGACTACGGCTTCCACGCGCCGACGGTGTCGTTCCCCGTGCCGGGCACGCTGATGATCGAGCCGACGGAGAGCGAACCGAAGGCCGAGCTCGATCGCTTCTGCGACGCGCTGATCGCGATCCGCACGGAGATCGAGGACGTGATCACCGGCAAGGCGGACGCGAAAGACAACGTGTTGAAGCACGCGCCGCACACCGCGGCGGCGGTGACAGCCGACGCCTGGCCGCATGCCTACTCGCGCGAGACGGCGGCGTATCCGCTGCCGTGGGTGAAGGCCGGCAAGTTCTGGCCCAGCGTGGGCCGCATCGACAACCCCTACGGCGACAGAAACCTGATGTGCATCTGTCCGCCGATCGAGTCCTACCAGTAGTGCCAGGAGGGCGGCACTTCAGTGCCGCCCTCACTTCGCGACGGCCGTCAGGCGTTCCGCTTGCCGGCGATACTCCGCCAGCAACTGCCTGGTGATGGGCCCAACCCGCCCGTCACCAATCGTCTTGTCGTCCACCTGGACGATGGGCACGATCTCTTTGGTCGTGCTGGTGAAGAAGGCCTCATCGGCGCCGAACAGATCCGCGTCTGTCAGCGGCCTCTCCTCGCAGCCGATGCCGATGCCGGCGCCCACCTCGATCGTGAACGCGCGCGTGATGCCGGCCAGCAGGCCGGCGTCGAGCGGCGGCGTCTTCACCGCGCCCTTCGACACGATGAACAGGTTCGACTGCGCGCACTCGGCCAGCTCGCCACGATAGTTCCTGAAGATGGCCTCCGCCGCGCCGGCGCGGATCGCCTGCTGCATCCCCAGCGCGTTGTTCAGGAGGTTGTTGCTCTTGATCAGCGGCGACACCGATTCGGGGTGGTTGCGGATCACGTCGGTCACCATCACCACCTTGACGCCCTTCTCGTAGTGCGCGGCCGGTGCGGGCGGCAGCGGCTTCGCGATGATCACGAGGGACGGGGTCGGGCATGCCGCGGGGTCGTAGGTAATCTCGCCCACGCCGCGGGTCAGCAGGATGCGGACATAGGCGTCGTTGCTTGCCGCGCCGGAGCCTTGCGCGGAGGCGGGCCCCAATCCCGCTGCCGTCATGGTGTCCAGCGATCGTCGCTCGATCTCGGCATCTGAAAACGGGACATCCAGCCCGATGCGCGCCGCCGACGCGCGCAGGCGCGCCTGGTGGCGGTCGAACAGGAACGGCACGCCGTGATAGGTGCGGAAGACCTCGTAGACGCCCTCCCCATAGAGAAAGCCGTGGTCGTAGACCGGTATGACTGCGTGGGCGGCGTCGGTGATCACGCCGTTGACATTGACGTATGCGCTCATCTTCGACGAGCGTACCTCAAGCGCCGGGTTGGTGCTACATTGACAAGAATCCCATGAGAATCCTCAACGCCGACCAGATGCGGGAAGCCGATCGCCGGACGATCCAGGACATCGGCCTCGCCTCGCTGGTTCTCATGGAAAACGCCGGCCGGCAGGTCGTCGCGGCCATCGAATCCCTCTATCCCGACCTTGCCGACCGCAGCGTCGCCATCGTCTGCGGCAAGGGCAATAACGGCGGCGACGGGTTCGTGGCGGCCCGCGCGCTGCACCAGCGAGGCGTCGACGTCTCGGTGTTCGTGATCGGCAAGGTCGCCGAGATCAAGGGTGATGCCCGGATCAACCTCGACATCCTCGGGCGCATCGGGCAGGACGTGGTGGAAGTGGCCGACGAGACCGCGTGGGAACTGCATGGCAGCGAGATCACCGGCCACGACCTCATCATCGACGCCATGTTCGGCACCGGCCTGAAGACGCCGCTGACCGGGTTCTACGAAACGGTGGTCGCCGACCTCAACGAGGGCGGGGTGCCGATTGTCTCCATCGACATGCCGTCGGGGATGTCGGCCGACACCTGCGACCTGATTGGCGACGCGATTGACGCCACCGTCACCGTGACCCTGGGCGCGCCGAAGCTGCCGCTGGTGCTGCCGCCGGCGGAGGCCAAGTCCGGCGAAGTCGTGATTGCCGACATCGGCATCCCCGCCGGCGTGTTCGAGCTGCTCGAAGGCCCGCGCATCGAGCTGCTGACGCGCGAGCAGATGCGGCCGCTGGTGCCGCCCCGCGCGGTGGACTCGCACAAGGGGGACTTCGGGCGCGTCGTCGTGGTGGCCGGATCGATGGGGAAGGCCGGGGCCGCCGTGTTGTGCGCGCAGGGCGCGATGCGGTCCGGTGCCGGGCTGGTCACCGTGGCGTCGCCGCGCTCCTGCCAGCCGACCATCGCCGCGCATGCGGTCGAGTACATGACCGAGGGCCTCGACGAGACGCCCGACGGCACCGTGCACTTCTCGGCGGCCGATACGGTGCTGGGCATCGACGCGGACGTGATTGTCGCCGGTCCCGGGCTTGGCCGGGGCGAGGGCGTCACCACGTTCGTGCGCGAGCTGTTGGACAAGTACGACGGCCCGCTCGTGCTCGACGCCGACGCGCTCAACGCGTTCGCGGACGAGCCGTCGCTGCTGGTTGGGCGCGAGGGCCGCGATCTGATCATTACCCCGCATCCGGGCGAGATGGCGCGGCTGGTGGGTTGTTCCGTCGAGGATCTCCAGGCCGATCGCATCGGCATCGCCACCGACTTCGCCAAGCGCCACAAGCTTTACGTCGTCCTCAAGGGCTACCGCACCCTGGTGGTCACGCCGGATGAGAAGGTGTTCGTGAACCCGACAGGATGTCCCGGCATGGCCACCGGCGGCACCGGCGACGTGCTGGCCGGCATGCTGGCGGCATGGCTGGCGCAGTTGCTCGACGCGGAGGCGGCGTGCCGGCTGGCGGTGTACCTCCACGGCTCGGCCGGCGAACTGGCGGACGCCGACAGCGGGGAAGTGTCGATGACCGCCAGTGACCTCGTCGATCACATCGGCGACGCCGTGCTCGAGCTTACGGCCCGTCGCCGCGTGGCCAATAAGGCCACAGAGTGAAGACAGCCGCAGATTAGGCGCAGATTGGACGCAGATTCGTTTTCTTACGGGGTCTATGAATCCGGCTCGGAGGACGAGACCCGCCGGATTGCAGCGACATTGGCGGCGTCCCTGCAGCCAGGGGCCGTGTTGCTGCTGTCCGGTGATCTCGGCGCCGGCAAGACAGCCTTCGTTCGCGGACTCGCGGAAGGCCTCGGCATCGATCCCGCGGACGTCACCAGCCCCACGTTCACCCTCGTTCACGAGTACCGCCAGGGCCGGCTGCCGTTGGTGCATGTCGACCTGTATCGGCTGGACAAGGTGGATCTCGACGAACTGGGGATGGACACCGAGCTGGCCGAGCGCGGCGTCCTGGCGATTGAATGGGCCGAACGCCTCATGCGATGTCCGCCATGCGCCGTGACCGTGGCGATCGCTGCCACCGGCGAGAGTCTCCGCACGATCACGATCACCCCCCAGGCGCCGTAGCACGCGGGTCATAGTGGGCTGGTTAACAACTGGTTAATACTGGAGCCACCATGACCAAGGTCACCGCGTCAGAAGCCAAGACCCGTTTCGGCGAGCTGCTGGAGCGCGTCGCGAAGGGCGAGGAGGTCGTGATTACCCGGCACGACAAGCCGGTGGCCCGCCTGGTGCCGGAGGGCGCCCAGCGCGTCGACGACGTCTGTCGCGCGGTGGCCGGCTTGCAGGAGTTGCAGCAACGGATCCGCAAGCGGTCGCGGGCCAGGTTATCGAACCGCGATGTCCGGTCGGCGATCGATGAAGGGCGGCGTCGACCTCACTCAGTCGGCTCGTAATGCGATTGCCGGGTCCACCGAGGCGGCCTTCCGTGCCGGCATGATGCCCGCGAGCGTGCCCAATACTCCAAAGAGAATCGTCACGGTACCGAAGGTCAGGGCATCGCCTGCGGAGATGCCGAACAGTAACGATTGCATGGCGCGAGCGGCGACGTAGGCCGACGGAATGCCGACGCCGACGCCGATCACCGTGAGGACCAGTCCTTCGCGCATGACGGCGTTGGCCACCTGCGCCGGGACGGCTCCTATTGCCAGCCGGATGCCGATTTCGCGGCGGCGCCTCGCCACCGAATAGGCGAGGACGCCGTGCACGCCGAGCACCGACAGCAGGACCGCCAGGCCGCCGACCATGCTGGCGATGGCCGCGCTCATGCGCTCGCGGGCGGGCGCGCGCGCAAACAACTCGTCGAGCGTGGCGATATCGAAGGCATACTCGCGCCCATGTTGGAGGACGATCCGCCTCACCGCCGCAGCGATCGGGCCGGTATCGCCGCTGGTGGCGAAGATCAGGTTGGGGCCATTGAACGACGCGGATTGGAACGCTGGTGAGTAGATCACGTGCGGCGCCGTGTTCTTCAGGTCGCCGAGGGTCGCGTTGCTGACCACGCCGACGATCAGGATGTCCTGCATGTCGCGCAAGGTGCCAAACCTGACGCGTCGATCGACGACGTCGCCGTCAGCGGTGAGCGCGCGGGCGAGGCTGTCGCTGACGATCGCGACGCGCCGACTCTTCCTGGTGTCGGCCGCCGTGAACGGCCGGCCTGCCAGCAGGCGCATGCCGACCAAGTCAAAGAAGTTCGAGGACACGTTGTCGAGGGCAGTTCGGATGCCGGTGAACTGTTCGCCGACGAAGCCGACGTCACTGGCAACGTTGGACAAACGGCGGGGAAAAGCGCGGGCGAAGCCGACCGCCGCCACTCCAGGGATGGCGGTCAGCTTCTCGACCAGCGCCGGATAGTGCGACTCGGCGTCGAGTCCCCGCAAGCCGCCTGGTGAAGACATGAGTCGGGCGTTCAGCATGCCGGCGGTCCGCACGCCAGGATCGGCATGTTGGATGGCGTAGAGGGATTGAGCCAGCAGCGACGCGCCGACGAGCAGGATGACCGACAGCGCCACTTGCGCCACGAGCAGGCCGCGCGTCCAGCGGCTGGTGGCGCCCGTCACCGTGCGATCCCACGCGAACCGGACGCTGGCGTGTCTGCGCATCGCGAACCAGGTCGGCAACGCGGTGAGCAAGAGGCCCACGAGCAGGCCGGCGCCGGCCGTCACCAACAGCACGCGCAGGTTGGGCGCGAAGGACAGCTCCCAGCCCGCATATCCGGGATTGAGCAGCACGGAGACCGGTGCCACGAGCGCGAAGGCCAGCGGCACGGCGAGCAGCGTGCCGCCGAAGGCCAGCAGCAGGCTTTCCACCAGCATCTGCTGGGCGATCCGGCCATGGCTGCCGCCGAGCGCCAGGCGCACGCCCAGTTCGGTGCTTCTCGCGCTGAGGCGGGTCAGGAGCAGCCCGCCGAGGTTGATGCACGCGAGAACGAGCAACAGCGCGGTCAGGCCAAAGATCAGGCGGACGGGCCGGGCGTAATTGTCGCGTGCCGTTGAGAGTCCGCGGCCCATGGATTCGAGCCTGACCGTGGCGCCCAGCAGGTTCGAGCCCTCGTTCGCCTCGCGCGTGGCGTCGCGTGCCGCTTGCAGCAGCCCAGGCCACATCGTGTTCAGTTGGGCTGAGGCCTGTTCATGCGTGACACCGGGCTTCAGCCGCCCCAGCACTTCCTGAGCGACCGGCCTGCGCCCGGGTAGCGCCGGGATGATAGTGTCCGGCGGCGCGAAAATGTCGATGCCGGTATCGACGTGGATGCCGCGAAATCCCTGGGGCATGACCCCGACCACGGTCACTTCGGCGGCCTCCACCCGTAGCGGTTTCCCCAGCACGCCATGGTCGCGGTTGAAGGCGAGGCGCCACAGCCGGTCGCTGATCACCACCACCATCCGCCCCCGCGACATGATGGGCGCATCGGCATCGACCAGCTGCCGACCGAGCGAAGGCATGACGCCAAACGCGTCGAAGCAGCGGCCGGTGACGAAGGCAACCACGGCCTGCACCGGCACACCGCCGGCCTGCGCGGCGACGATGCCGCCTCCGTTGTAGCCGCAGGCGGCCTGAAATGGCCCCTCGCGATTGAGTTCGATCGCCGTCGGCATCGGGATGTAACGCTTGTCGCCGCGCTCGTTGTAGCTCGACAGGCTGAACAGGGCGTCTGGATCGGGAATGGGCAGCCGCTGAATCAGCAGGGTGTCGAGCACGCTGAACATGGCGGTGTTGACGCCAATCCCGAACGCCAGCGTGAGAATGGCGGCGGCGGAGAAACCCGGGGCGCGGCGGATGTGACGCCAGCCGTACCTGACGTCCTGGGACAGCGATTCAATGAAGCGGCCGCCCCGTTCATCACGCACCCGTTCCTTGATCGGCTCGATGCCGCCCAGCTCGATCATCGCGGCCCTCCGCGCTTCCCACTCCGGGAGCCCGGCGGCGATCTTCTCGTCGATGAGCAGTCCCAGCGCCGCGCCGAGTTCGTCGTCGAGGTCGCGCTCAATCGCGTCGCGATGGACCAGGTTGCGCCAGAGGCTGCGGAGGCGGGGCAGCAGCGGCATGACCTACGCCTCCAGGGCCAGGGCCATGGCCTGCGCAATGCGGTTCCATTGCGCCGTGGCTTCGCCCAGTTGGCGGCGGCCGGCCTTGGTCAGCGTGTAGAACTTCGCCCGGCGGTTGTTCTCGGAGGCCTGCCAGGTCGAGGTGAGGAACCCTTGCTCCTCGAGCCGGTGCAGGGCAGGGAAGAGGGACCCGGGCTGAGCCCGGAAAGCGCCGCACGTGATCTGCTCAACGCGTCGCGATACCCCGAGGCCGTGCAGCTCGCCGGAGGCGAGCGCCTTCAGGATCAGGAGGTCGAGTGTGCCTTGGAGGATGTTGGAACGCGACGAAGACATGGCGGCTGCTCCTATCGGGATTCGACATGAGAGTGCGTCAGCTCGTATCGGATGTCAATAGGAGAGGGGCTTAGACCGGCGGACGTCTGATGCGAACAGCCCTCCCGTGACCGGGGGGATCATCGTACGGAAGCGGGTGCTACCGAAGGCTGATCGGCCGGATGCCAGGCGCCGACAGCGCCCGCGCGCCGCCAGAGGCCTCGACCGCCTCGCTGGGCGGCGGGGCGTCGGCCTGGAAGAGCAGCATGAGCAGGAGCGTCAGCACCAGGGAGATGCCAGCGGCGGCGGCCAATCGGCTCACGAACGTCATGCCCAAGCCATTTTGCATATTGCATGCCGCTTATCGGCAGCGGCGTGACGGGGGATAGGGCGGCGTGGGCGTCTAGAGCGCCGGAGGATTCGACACGGTCGGCGTGTAAGTATTTCGAACGCCCTCGACGATCAGGATGGCGACGCCGGCCAGGATGCCGATGCCCCACCCAGGTGCGAGAAGTGGTAACGCGCGGCCACCACCATCGTGGCCAGCAGGAACAGTCCATTACCAAATTAGCAGCAGCCGGCACGGACTTGGGGCCGCCATCCGGCTGAGGTTCTTCAGGTTGCAGATCACTCTGGCAGCGGCCGGAGCACTGGCGCGCCGCTCTGGCTGGCAGGCGTGCGGGCCGTATTAAGCACCATCGCCAGCATCGTGTAGTAGCCGCTGATGCCGATGGCATCGACCACGGCCGGCTCCCCGAACTTCGCCACGGCTCTCGCATAGGTGGCGTCGCTCACGCCCTTGTCGCGGTGCAGTTCCTGGCAGAAGTCATACAGCACCGCCTCATCGTCCTGCATCGAGGCAGGCCGCCGGCCCTCCGCGATCGCCAACGCAGTGTCGGGACTCAGCCCGGCCTTCAAGGCAATCGGGTGGTGGGCGTTCCATTCGTACTGCTGCGTCCACGCCCGCGCTGTCATCAGGATCACGAACTCGCTGAGCCGCGGCGGCAGCGCGCTCTTGTAGCGCAGGTAGTCGCCCATCGCGCGCGTGCGGGTCATCAGTTCGGGGCTGCGCAGCAGCGGATGAAACGGGCCGGTCACTTCCGCGCCGCGAGCGGTCTTGAAGTCGGCGACCGCCTGCTTCTGTGCCGCAGTCATCTGATCAACTGGAACCGGCGGCAGCCGGTCCGGCGGGGCCGCCGACTCCTGCGGCCCGAGTGCCTCGACCACGGCCTTGGTCGCATTGGAACTGAGGACGACCAGTTGGTCGGATTGCGCGAACGTTGGAGAGCTGAGGAGGAGGCCGATGAGGGCGATGAGCGCACGGTTCCGCATGAGTGTCCTCCCCACCAGCGACCTGTCCGCCGAAGCGCGTGAACGCGAAGGTGGAAGCGAGTCCTATTCGACTCTGTAGTTCGGCGATTCCTTGGTAATCGTCACGTCGTGCACGTGGCTCTCGCGGAAGCCGGCGTTGGTGATGCGGATGATCTCCGCGTCCCGCTGCAGGTCGGCAATGGTCGCGGCGCCGCAATAGCCCATGCCGGCGCGCAGGCCGCCGATCAGCTGGTGCACCACCATCGACATGCTGCCCTTGTGCTGCACGCGGCCCTCGATGCCCTCGGGCACGAGCTTCTCCATGCTCGGCTTGCCGGCCTGGCTGGTGCCGCTTTCGAGCTCGAAGTCGTCCTGGAAGTAGCGGTCGCGGCTGCCCTTGCGCATGGCGCCAATCGACCCCATGCCGCGGTATTCCTTGAACGTGCGGCCCTGGAACAGGATCAGCTCGCCCGGGCTCTCGTCGGTGCCGGCGAACAGGTTGCCGGCCATCACGCAACTCGCGCCCACGGCCAGGGCCTTCACCACGTCGCCCGAGGTCCGGATGCCGCCGTCGGCAATCACCGGGATGTCGTGCCTGGCGGCCGCGGCCGCGCACTCGGCGATCGACGAGATCATCGGCATGCCGATGCCGGCGACGATGCGGGTGGTGCAGATCGAGCCGGCGCCGATGCCGACCTTCACGGCGTTCACGCCAATCCTGATCAGCGCCTCGGTGGCTTCCGCGGTAGCGACGTTGCCGGCAATCAGATCGAGGTCCGGGAACGCCTTGCGGATCTGCTGGACGATGTCCATCACGCCCTGCGAGTGGCCGTGGGCGGTGTCCACCACGAGCACGTCGACGTGGGCGTTGACCAGCGCGGTGGCGCGCTCGAGCGTGTCGCGGGCAATGCCGACCGCCGCGCCGGTGCGCAGCCGGCCCAGCGAGTCCTTGCACGCGTTGGGGTACTTGATCGCCTTCTGGATGTCCTTGACGGTGATCAGGCCCTTCAGCTTGAAGTGCTTGTCCACGACCAGGAGCTTCTCGACCTTGGCCTTGTGCAGGATCGCGCGGGCCTGGTCGAGCGTGGTGCCGACCGGCACGGTGATCAGCTTGTCCTTGGTCATCACCTCCGACACCGGCCGCGCGGTGTTGGTCTCGAAGCGGAGGTCGCGGTTGGTCAGGATGCCGACCAGCCGGCCTTCACGGCTGCCGCCTTCGGTAATCGGCACGCCGGAGATGCGGTACTTCTGCATCAGCTCGAGCGCTTCCCGGATCAGGGCGGTCGGACCCACGGTGATCGGGTTGACGATCATCCCACTCTCGGACCGCTTGACGCGGTCCACTTCGATCGCCTGGTCTTCGATGGAGAGGTTCTTGTGGATGATGCCCATGCCGCCCTGTTGCGCCATGGCGATGGCCATCTCCGACTCGGTGACGGTGTCCATCGCCGCGCTCAGCAGCGGCACGTTCAGATTGATGTTCCTGGTGAGGCGCGTGGTGACCTCGACCTGCGCCGGCAGCACCGTGGAGTGCCGGGGTACCAGCAGGATGTCGTCGAACGTGAGCGCGGTCCGCAGACCAGCCTCCAGGGAATTGCGAGTGACTTCTTTGATCTGCGTCATCTGTGTAATCTGCGGCCCTGGTGTTTGCTCTGCGTCATCTGCGGCTACGCTCCGTGGCACTTCTTGAACTTCTTGCCGCTGCCGCACCAGCACGGGTCGTTGCGGCCCACCTTCGGCTCGTCGCGCTTCACCGTCTTGATCGGCGCATCGTCGCCGCCGACGCGCGCGGGCGCGCGTTCCTGCGTCAGGTCGTCGGGCGCGCCGGCCGGCGCCGCGGCCTTCTGCGTGAACACCGACGGGCGTTCCTGCGCCGGGTTGTTGTAGTTCAGGGCCGGCTTGCGCGGGGCCGGCCGCGCCGGGACCGCGAGGGTCGGTTCGCCGCCTTCGCGCTCCACCACCGGCTTGAGCCACCACAAGTAGCGGACGATCTCTTCCTCGATGCGCCGCCGCATGTCCTGGAACAGCGCGAAGCTTTCTTTCTTGTACTCGACCAGCGGGTCGCGCTGGCCGTAGCCGCGCAGGCCGATGCCTTCCTTGAGGTGGTCGAGCGAGTAGAGGTGGTCCTTCCACTGCTGATCGACGATCTGCAGCATCAGGTCGCGCTCGACCCGCGTCAGGATCTCACGGGGGACGATGTTCTCCTTGTCCACGTAGCGCGCCACCACCTTGGCCCACAGCGCGTCGTGCACTTCGTCGCCGCTCATCTCGCCGTACTTGAGCGGGGCGAAGTCGTCGTCGCCAAGCGCGAACAGCTGCGACAGGTCACGCTGGAGGGCGGGGATGTCCCATTCGTCGGTGTCCTTCTCGGCGCCGATGAACTCTTCGAATTTCTCGTCGAACAGCTCCTCGGCGGTGGCCATCACGTAGCCGCGGATCTCGCTGACTTCGTCTTCACTGAGGTGAATCTTGCCCTCGAGAATCTCGCGGCGCAGCGTGTAGACGCTCTCGCGCTGCTTGTTCATCACGTCGTCGTATTCGAGCAGGTGCTTGCGGACGGCGAAGTTCTGCGCCTCGACCTGCTTCTGGGCGCGCTCGATGGCGCGGCTGACCATGCCGTGTTCGATCGGCACGCCTTCTTCCATGCCCAGGCGCTGCATCAGGCCGGAGATGCGGTCCGACCCGAAAATGCGCATCAGGTCGTCTTCGAGCGAGAGGTAGAAGCGGGATGAACCCGGGTCGCCCTGGCGGCCGGCGCGGCCGCGCAACTGGTTGTCGATGCGGCGGGCTTCATGGCGCTCGGTGCCGATGATGTGGAGGCCGCCGAGGTTGACGACCTGTTTGTGTTCCTCTTCGCACTGCAGCTTGAAGTGCGTGAAGATGCGGTCCCAGTCGGCGGTCTTGACGCGGTAGAAGCTGTCAACGTGGAAGAAGTTGACGAACTCGTCGTCGTCCACGTACTTCTCTTCGCCCTTGACGACCTTTTCGGCGACGCCCTCGTTGAGGCTCTGCTGGCGCGCCATGTACTCGGGGTTGCCGCCGAGCAGGATGTCGGTGCCGCGGCCCGCCATGTTGGTGGCGATGGTGACGGCGTCCTTGCGGCCGGCCTGCGCCACGATCTCCGCTTCCTGCGCGTGGTACTTGGCGTTGAGCACGATGTGCTTCGTGCCCTTCTTCTTGAGCATGCTCGAGAGTCGTTCCGACTTCTCGATCGAAACCGTGCCGACCAGCGCCGGGCGGCCTTCTTCCTGGCGCTTGATGATGTCGTCGACGATGGCGCTCCACTTTTCGCCTTCGGTGCGATAGACCAGGTCGGGTTCTTCGATGCGCTGCATCGACCGGTTGGTCGGGATCACCATCACGTCGAGCTTGTAAATCTTGGCGAACTCGGGGGCCTCGGTCTCGGCCGTGCCGGTCATGCCGGAGAGCTTCTTGTACTTGCGGAAGTAGTTCTGGAAGGTGATGGTGGCGAGCGTCTGGTTCTCGCGCTCGATCTTCACGCCTTCCTTCGCCTCAACCGCCTGGTGCAGGCCATCGCTCCAGCGCCGGCCCGGCATCAGGCGGCCGGTGAACTCGTCGACGATCACGACGCCGCCGTCCTTGATCATGTACTGCACGTCGAGCTTGTAGTGGACGTGGGCGCGCAGCGCCTGCTGCACGTGGTGGAGCAGCGGCATGTTGGCCGGGTCGTAGAGGCCGCCGGGCTGCATGCGATGCGAGAGCAGCTGCTCGGCCTTGGCCATGCCGCTCTCGGTCAGCGTCGCCGTCTTGTTCTTCTCGTCGACGATGTAGTCGCCCGAGGCTTCGAGGCGCTCGCGATCCTCGCCCTTGGTCTGGCCCTGGTGCACTTCGCCGCGCGTCAGCTTCGGAATGATGCGATCGACTTCGTAGTAGAGGTCCGTGGACTCTTCCGCGGGACCCGAGATGATCAGCGGGGTGCGCGCCTCGTCGATCAGGATGCTGTCCACTTCGTCCACGATCGCGAAGTGATGGCCCCGCTGCACCATGGCCGAGAGGTCGAACTTCATGTTGTCGCGGAGGTAGTCGAAGCCGAACTCGTTGTTGGTGCCGTAGGTGATGTCGCAGCCGTAGGCGACCTGGCGCTGCTGGTCGTTGAGGTCGTGCTGAATGACGCCGACCGTCATGCCCAGGAAGCGGTAGAGGCGGCCCATCCACTCGGAGTCGCGGCGGGCGAGGTAGTCGTTGACCGTGACGACGTGGACGCCCTGGCCTTCGAGGGCGTTGAGGTAGGCCGGCAGGGTCGCGACCAGCGTCTTGCCTTCGCCGGTCTTCATCTCGGCAATCGTGCCGTTGTGCAGCACGATGCCGCCGATCAACTGCACGTCGTAGTGACGCATCTGCAGCACGCGGCGGCCGCCTTCGCGGACCACGGCAAACGCCTCGGCGAGCAGGTCTTCGATGGTCTCGCCCTTGGCCAGACGGGCGCGGAATTCCGCGGTCTTGGCCTTGAGCTGTTCGTCGCTCAGGGTCTTGATGCGGGCTTCGAATTCGTTGACCTCGGCCACGCGCGGGCGCAGCTTCTTCAGGTCACGATCGTTTTGACTGCCGAGGACTTTAGTAAGGAGCTGACCAAACATGATGGGAAAAAGGCAGGATGCCTATCTCCCGATTATACCTTGGGACTCGCGGCGTGCCGTCGCTCGTTGGGGGTCGGCGCTTCCGCGCCTCCTGGGGCTCGCTGCGCTCGTAGGGCTCGGGCCGCACGGCCCTCGTGGGGTCAGTTGCCGTTGCGGCGGGGGTTGAGCAAGAGCTGGAGCGGGTTGAGAATGCGGCCGTTGGCGCGCACCTCGTAGTGCAGGTGCGAACCGGTCGTGCGGCCGGTGGCACCGACCAGGCCGATCAGGTCGCCGCGCTTGACGTCCTGGCCGGCGTGAACCTTGAAGGCCGACATGTGGCCGTAGCGCGTTTCGATGCCGTAGCCGTGATCGATCACGACCAGGTTGCCGTAGTTGCCGGACATGGCGGCCGTGGTGACCTTGCCGTCGGCGGTGGCGTAGATCGGGTCACCCTTGTCGGCGGAGATGTCGAGGCCGGGGTGGAAGTCTTTCTCGCCGGTCAACGGGTCGGCGCGGTTGCCCATGCTCGACGACAGCCAGCCGTGCGTCGGCCAGATGGACGGCGTGGCCGCGGCCAGCGAGTTGCGCTTGTCCACATCGGAGCGCACGGTCTGCAGGCGGCTCTCGAGGCCCTGCAGCAGGTCCTTGAGCAAGCCGAAGGTGTTTTCGGGAGAGCCGAGCCCGGGCGTGACGGTAGTCAGCGCGGCACCGGCCGTGGGGCCGCCCATCGCGCGGTTCTTGACCACGGTCGGCAGCTTATCCATCGAGGCCTGCAGCGAGGGATCGAGCGCCGCCTTCGCGCCGAGGTCCGACATGGTCGTCTGCAGGGCGAGGATCTGGCCGGCGAGCGTTTCGGTGGCGGCGCGGTAGTTGGCGTTCTCGAGTTCGAGCGTGTCGTGCGACGCGTACAACTGTGCAACGTCGTAACGCGCCTTCGATGCGGCGCCCAGGCCGATCAGGATCGGCATACCCACGGCAAGGCAGACCACCGTGAGGGCGGCCTTCACGCTGATGGTGAAACGGCGCACCACCCCGGTGGTGCGATCAGCGAGCACGATCGTGTAGCGTTTGGAGAGCATCAAGTACCTGTGTTGATTCGGGTTCCGGGCCTTTTCGGCACGAATTTGTAAGGCTAACATGCCCCTCCATGATCCCGAAGCGGAAACTGCCGGAGTGCGCAGATGTTCGCCTGTTGTTCGCCTGGGCCCGCTTTGGAGACCCAGAATTACAGAAGGTCAGGAGATCAGAAGAAACGGCGGCCTACTTCTCCACGAACCGGTACTGCAGCGCCTCTGCCAGATGCTCGGTGGCGATGTGTTCGGCCGAGGCCAGGTCCGCGATGGTTCGCGCGACGCGGATGATGCGGTGGAAGCCGCGCGCCGACAGGTTCAGGCGTTCGGCTGAGCGCTCGAGGAGCTTGCGACCCGCGAGGTTGAGCGACGCGTGCTTCTTCAACTCCGTCCCCGCCAGGTTGGCGTTGACGCGGGCGCGGGTGCCGCGCGCGAGTTGTCGCTCACGCGCGGCCAGAACGCGGGCGCGTACCGCGGCGGAGGATTCGCCCGCTGGCCCGTCGGTCAGCGCCGTGATCGGCACCGCCTCCACTTCCACAATCAGATCGAGCCGATCCCGCAGCGGACCTGACAGCCGGTTGCGATAGCGCGCTGTCTGCTGCGGCGTGCACTTGCACGCCCGTTTCGGGTCGCCGTGATAGCCACACGGACACGGGTTCATCGCCGCCACCAGCACGAAGCGCGCGGGAAACATCACCGACCGCAGCGCGCGCGACACCGTGATGCGGCCTTCTTCGATCGGCTGGCGCAACGCCTCGAGCACGCGGCGATCGAACTCCGGCATCTCGTCGAGGAACAGCACGCCGTGATGGGCGAGGCTCACCTCGCCAGGACGAGGCGTGGCGCCGCCGCCGACCAGGGCGACGTCGGAGATGGTGTGATGCGGCGCGCGAAATGGCCGCTCCGTGAGCAGCCCGACGCCAGGACGCAGTTGCCCGGCCACCGAGTGGATCGTCGTGGCCTCAATGGCCTCATCGAACGAGAGCGGTGGCAGTATCCCCGGCAGTCTCCTGGCCAGCATGGTCTTGCCGGCGCCCGGCGGGCCGATCATCAGCAGGTTGTGGCCGCCGGCGGCGGCCACCTCGAGGGCGCGCCGCGCAAAGGCCTGCCCATGCAGGTCGGCCAGATCGGGGTCTAGGGTGCCTAGGGTGCCTAAGGTGCCTGGGGGGCTGGAGGTGCCTGGGGGGCTGGAGGTTGAATCGACGGGCCAGTCGTCTGGCGATTGGTTGAGCCGGGATACGGCTTCCACCAAAGAACGGACGGGCAGCAGCCTGAGTCCGGTAACGACGGCCGCTTCAGCCAGGTTGTCGTGGGGGAGCAGCAGGGCCCGGGCGCCGTGTCGACGGGCCTCGACGGCAATTGCCAGCATGCCGCGCGCCGGCTGGATCGCACCGTCCAGCGATAGCTCGCCGACGTGCACGATGCCGGCCAGGCTTGACGGCTGCACCTTTCCGGTTGCCGCCAGCATGCCGAGGGCGATGGGCAAGTCGAAGGCGGGCCCGGCCTTGCGGACGTCGCCCGGGGCGAGGTTGATGGTGATGCGGTGGGCCGGGAACTCATAACCCGAGTTGCGAATTGCCGCCCGCACCCGGTCGCGGCTCTCGCGGACGCTCGCGTCCGGGAGGCCGACGAGCTGGAAGTGGGGGAGGCCGAAGCTGACGTCGATCTCGACGTGCACCCGGCAGGCCTCGATTCCGATGACGGTCGCGCTTTCGACGGTGGCCAGCATGCGCACCACAGTGCAATCGCACTGCCGGAGGCCGCCATTGCGATTCAGGCGGAAACGGAGGGATCGCGTCAGGACCGGGCGCAGGCGTCGCAGAATCCGCCACGCCGGCGCCGCCGGGATACCGCAGTTTTTGCGCCCGCCGGCTGTTCCTTCACCAGGGCCGGCGCTATATACTCTCGGGCATGCTCGACGCACTCTTTGGCGGCAACAGCGGCAACAAGAAACAGCAGCAGGACGAGCTGCAAGCCCTGGTCAATCAGGCGCGTGAAGAGCGCGCCGCGCTGAGTGCCATGCTCACGCAAATGGCCGGTGGCACCTCCAAGCTCGCGCAAACCAGCAAGGCGCTGGACCAGGTGGGGCAGAAGGCCGACCTGACCCTGAAGAAGCTCGAGGAGCTGGGGACCAGGGTGACCGGCTACGACGAGCGCGCCAAGGGCCTCGAGCAGATCGAGAAGCGTATTGGCGGCGTGCTCGACCAGGTCACCGAAGCGCACCGAATCTCGGAGAAGATCACCGCGCCCGATGGTGAGCTGCAAAAGCATCGCCTCGCGGTCAACCAACTCGCGTCACAGGCGCTCGAGAACCAGGCCACGATTGAAACGCTCCGCAAGGAACGGTCGTCGTTCGAGGACCTGCGCGGGCAGCTCAAGGTCTCCACCGCCGAGGTCGTCCGGTCGGTGGAAAGCGTGGCCACGCTCAAGGGCGAGCTCGACACCGTCCGCTCCGTCGGCGCCCAGTTGACGCAGGAATTCGCCCGCATCCGCGAGGCCTCGCGCGAGGCCAAAGACGACTCGGTCTCGGCCACCGAGGCGGTGAAGGAAATCGAGAAGAAGCTCGGGCCGCTCGTGCAGCTGCAGGAGTTGAGCAAGAACACCGAAGAGCGCCTCAACTCCCTGAACTCGCTCGCCGAGCACGTCTCGCAGAAGGCCAAGGCCCTCGAGGCGCAGAAGCACGCCGTGGAGCGCGCCGTGGTCGAAGCCAACCGTCTCAACGAGATGGTGTGGGCCATGGACGTCCAGATTGCCAAGCTGAACGAAGGTGCCAAGCAGGTGGCGCGGGCCGAAGATACCGTGGCCCGCATGGAGAAGCTGGCCCAGGAAACGTCGGCACAGCTGTCGGCGGCGACCACCGCGCGCGAAGAGTTCTCGCGCGAGTTCGGCCGCCTCGACAAGGAGAGCCGCGGCCTGTCGGAGTACCTCAAGACCACCGTCGAGCGGCTGTCGGTGGACAAGAAGGAATTCGACGCTTTCGACCACCGGCTGCGCGCCCTGTCGGCCGCCGTCGGCGAGTCGGAAACGCGCATGGACGGCGTGCTCGCCAAAGACAAGTCGCTGTCGGCCATGAACCAGCGCGCCGACGAGTTGAGCAAGGACTTCCAGACCCTGATGGCGCAGGCCGACGAGATGGCCCGCAAGCAGGGCGCCCTCGAAGCGCTCGGCGAGCGGCTCGCGCAGGTGGACGAACTGGGCCGCCGCACCATGGCGCAGCACGACAGCCTGCTGCAGTCGCGGCAGGACCTCGACGTGCTGCGATCGGAGATCGCGGACTTCCACAAGTCGTACGCCGAAGCCTCGGTGCTGCGCGACAAGCTGTCGGTGGATCGCGCCTCGCTCGAGGCGTTCGGCGAGCGCGCCACCACGCTGCTCAGCCGCACGCCGGAGCTCGAGTCGAAGATGGACGCCGTGCTCAGCAAGATGGCCACCGTGGACGAAGGCACCAAGTCGGCGACCCGGCTCGGCGAGCTGGCGGCCGAGCTCGACGCCCAGCTGACGCGCGTCGGCGCCCGGCTGCAGTTCATCGAGAAGCTCGAAAGCCGCATCAACAACCTCCACGTCGTCACCTCCGACGTGGATCGCAAGCTGGCCGAACAGCTCGCGCGCCGCAACGAAGTGGAGAGCCTCAAGGGCCTGTGCGACACGCTCGGCACGCAGGTGGTCGATGCGCAGCAGAAACTCGACGGCGTTGCCGCGCTGCAGGCGCGCCTGCTGCCGCTCACCGCGCAGGTGGCCACCCTCGGTCAGTCCATCGAACGTTCGCAGCAGCTCGTCCAGACCGTGAAGCAGGAAGAAGCGACGGTGCACGAGCAGAAGGCGCGGCTCACCGAGCTGGTCGAGCAGAGCAAGAACCTGGCCTCGGAAACCGCCGAGCGCCTCAAGCAGGTGCAGACGGTCGGCGACGAGCTGGGCCGCGCCGCCGGCATCAAGGAAGAGCTGTTCACCGAGCTGGCCCGGGTGCAGGCCCGCCAGCGCGACGCGGTGACGCAGACCGAGGCGGCCGAGGATCAGCTGAAGCGCGCCGAGACCATGGTCAAGCAGCTCGAGCAGCGCCGCACGCAACTGGCGTTCTCCGAGAAGAAGATCACCACCTTCGAGCAGCGGCTTACCGACCTCACGCGCGCTACCGAAGGCGTCGAGCAGAAGATCAAGCTGATCGGCGAGAAAGAATCACTGGTCCAGGCCGTGAAGGCCGAAGTGGAGAGCGTCCACAAGATCAGCAGCCGCAGCAAGGCCGACCTGCAGTTCGTGACCGATCATCGCGCCGAGGTCACCGACCTGCGCGGCAAGGTCGAAGACCTGCTCGGCCGGGTCAGCGACACCGACGCCAAGATCGCCGACATCGAGTCGCGCCGCAAGATGGTGGAGGAGGTGCAGACGCGCGCCAACGCCATCACCAACCTGCTCGACGACATCAACGTCAACCTGGAGATGCTCGGCGAGCAGCGCGCCGTGATCGATCACGTGGGCGAGAAGCTGGCCCGGCTCGACTTCATGGTGCAGGAAGCGCAGAACACGCTCCGGGCCTTGCAGCGCGAGCGCGAAGTGGCCGAGCGCATCGAACAGGGCATCAAGTCGCTGCGCGCGCGCAGCGGCGAAACCAAGAGCGCGTAGAAGGGGAACGGCGGCACTGAAGTGCCGCCCTACTGGCACTACTGCTGGGTGTTGGCGACGGCGCCCGGCGAGCGGACGACCAGGCGGTCGCCGACATTCAGCTTGGTGCCGCGCATCTTGTTCCAGTTCCGGAGTTGCGCCACGGTGGCGCCGGTCTTGCGGGCAATCGCCGACAGCGTATCGCCGGCCCGCACGCGGTAGGTCCGGGCCGTCGGCTCGTCCGCCACCGCGAGGGTCTCCGCCAGCACATCCTCGACCGCCGCTTCGGCCGCCTTTTCCAGATCGCCTGACGCCACCCGCGCCAGCAGGCTGGACGAAGGCATGCGCGGAATCACCAGCTTGGCGCCGGTGGCGACGCGCGAAGTCACGCGCAGGTAATTCGCTTCCGCCAGGTCGGTGCGGTTCACGCGCAGCTTCTTGGCAATCAACGCCAGCGTCTCGCCCTTCTTCACCGTATGCCACTGCATGGCGTTCAGCTGGCCGGGCGCCGACGCCGCCAGGCCGTCACGCACGCGATCGGCGGTGCCGTGCGGCACCTTGATCGAATACTGGCCCTTCTTCACGGGCGTGGTCCAGCGGCGGAATTCCGGGTTGAGCTTCTGGATGTCGTCCACCGGTACGCCGGCCCACTCCGCGACGCGGCGCAGGTCGAGCGCGGGCGGCGCCATCACCGTTTCGGTCGGCGCCGCCACAATCGGCACGATGTCGAAACCGTACTGCGCCGGGTTCTTGGCGATGATTACGGCCGCCAGGATCATCGGCACGTAATCGCGCGTCTCGCGCGGCAGGAACTGCGTGGTCGCGCTCAGTTGCCAGAAGTCGTTCTTGCGGCTGCGCGTCAGCGCCCGCTTCACGCGGCCGGGCCCGCCGTTGTACGACGCCATGGCCAGATGCCAGTCTTCGAAGGTCCGGTACAGCGTCTTGAGGTACTTCGCCGCCGCCAGCGTGGCCTTCTCGGGGTCCGCGCGTTCGTCGAGGTACCAGTCGGCCTTGAGGCCGTTCTCGAGCGCGGTGCCGCGCATGAACTGCCACACGCCGCGGGCCTTCGCGCGCGACAGTGCCGACGGCTTGAACGCGCTCTCGATCAGCGGCACGTAGGCGAGGTCCAGCGGCAGGCCCTCGGCCCGGAACGTGGCCTGGATCATCGGCAGGTACTGCGCGCCACGCGCCAGCCCTTCCGTCAGGAATTCCCGCAGACGTCCCTGGAACAACTCCACGTAGCGCAGCACGCGGTCGTTGGTGGGGATGGGAATGTCGTGGCCGGTGGTCTCGAGGTCAGCCTCGACCGTTTCCGCCGTCGCCAGCGTCGGCTTGGCGGTGTCAAAGGTCTCGATGGCCAGCAGGGTGTCGATCGAGGCCGGCTCGGTCCGGGTTTCGGTGAAGCCGTCGCCCTTGGCCAGCGCGTTCTGTTCGAGCACGCTGATGCGATCCACGAGCCGGTCGAAGTGCTCGCGCATCCGCGCATCGGTCCGCGCGCCGTCTGGCGATTCCAGCAGGATATCGAGCGACCGGTCGAACTCGCTCCTGGCCCCCTCGAGGTGGCCGAGCGTCAGTTCCCTCTGCCCGGTGGCGAAATGGCGATCCGACTCGGCAATCAGCAGCGCTACAGGATCAGGACGCGCCGCCGCGACGGGAGCCTGAGTGACGGTGGCGACTGGCGGTTGGGGAACGACCTTGGCCGTCTTTGCGCCTGAGCCACTGACACATCCCGAAAATATGGATGTGCAACACAGGAGCACGATGGGGAGGTGAGTCTTGCTCAGCATTCGGGGGACGAGGATACCGAGGCAGGGTAACACGCGACCAAGTTTGGGGTCAAACTTGTTGTGGCTCAGCTGTTTACAGAAGGCCAGCCGGCGTGGAGGAACACCTTCGCCGCCTCGCCGGCATCGCGGGCGGACGGAGTGACGATGGTTCGCTCGCCAATCAACAGCTTTCGCCCATCGCGAACGGCCAGCCGAACATCCTCTTCACAAACAAACTTCTCGGGCTCGCCAGCCGGTGCCTCGGGTGCCTTGGGCCCGCCTTCGCGGCCGTAGGCCGCTTCCACCTTCGCTGAAGCTCCGGCGGACAGGTCGGCGAGGTCTCGCCGCAGCTCGCCTGCTTCCCGGCGAGCGGAGGCGGATGCCACGCCTGCCGGTGCCAGACCGCGGGTGGCCAAAAACCTGTCGATTCTGCTGGTTAGCGCGTCAGCCGAGATTGATTCCGGTTGTGGCTTGGATGGCGCTTTGGGCAAAGCTGGTGCGCTTGGTGCCGGCGCCGGATTCGCCGGGCGCAGTTCGTAAGCGACCCGCTTGATGTTCAGTAAGTGCTTTGGTGAGATGTTGTCCGACGTGATATTGCCGCCGAAACCGCCGCACCCCAGCGTCATCGCCGGATCCAGCCCCGTCGTCATGCCAATCGACCCGTGCGTGGTGGGCGTGTTGACGCAGATGCGGTAGGCCGGCTTGTGCAGGCCGAACTCGAGAATGACGGCGTCGTTCTGCGAGTGGATCGACATGGTGTGGCCCATGCCTCCGTACTTCAGGATCTGCTTGCAGCGCTCGCAGCCCTCGCGCCAATCCTTGACGATGTAATACGAGAGCACCGGGCAGAGCTTTTCAATCGACAACGGAAACTCGCGGCCCACCCCTGACAGCTCGGCAATCAGGGCGCGCGTGCCGGCCGGCACCGTGACGCCGATCTGCTGGGCTATGAACGCGGCCGACTTGCCGACAAACGCCGGGTTGGGCAACAGCTGCGGCGTGACCAGCACCTTGGCGAGCTTTTCGGCATCCGCGGGCGACAGGAAGTAGCCGCCCTGGTCCTTGAACTGGCGCCGCGCTTCCGGCTCCACGGCCTGATCGACGACGACGGAGTTGGGCGAGGAGCAGAGCACCCCATTGTCGAACGACTTGCCGGTGAGGATGTCGCTGGCCGCCTTGCGCACATCGGCGCTCGACTCGATGTAGCAGGGGGCGTTGCCCGGGCCCACGCCGTAGGCGGGCTTGCCCGCGCTGTAGGCCGCGCGCACCAGGCCCATGCCGCCGGTGGCGAGGATCACCGACACCTCGCGCGCCTTCATCAGTTCTTGCGTGCCTTCGAGCGTGACCGTGTTCATCCAGCCGATGGCGCCGTCCGGCAACCCGGCGCGGCGGCCGGCCTCGTTCATGATGTCGGCGGTGCGCGTGATGCAGCGGGCGGCCGACGGGTGCGGCGTCATCACCACGGCGCAGCGCGCCTTGATCGAGATCAGGATCTTGTAGATCGCGGTGGACGTGGGATTGGTGGACGGAATAACGGCGGCGACCACGCCGAACGGCTCGGCAATCTCGATGATCTTGCGGTCTTCAATCCGGTTGATCACGCCCACCGTCTTCATGGGCTTGATGAAGTCGTAGACCCGCTGCGAGGCAAACAGGTTCTTCTGGATCTTGTCGCTCACGACGCCGTAGGTCGTCTCTTCCACGGCGAGCCGGGCCAGGGCCTCGGCATGGGGCGTCACCGCCGCGGCCATGGCCTCGACGATGCGATCGATCTGGTCCTGGGAAAACTCGGCAAGCGTGGCCTGCGCCAGCTTGGCGCGGCGCGCCAGCGCGCGCGCCTCGGCGATCGAGGCGAGATCCTTGTCGGTTTGGGCGGGTGAAGCGGCGGCGGCCAAAGCCTTAAGCCTTAGGCAGGATTCTTTCGACTTCGGCGTGCGGCCTGGGAATTACGTGCACCGACACCAGTTCGCCCACCCGGCGGGCGGCGGCGGCGCCGGCGTCCGTGGCGGCCTTGACCGCGCCCACGTCGCCCCGGACGAGCACCGTGACGTAGCCCGCGCCGATGTATTCCGTGCCGATTAACACCACATTTGCGGCCTTGACCATGGCGTCGGCCGCCTCCACCGAGCCAATAAAGCCCTTGGTTTCGACCATGCCCAGTGCGTCTCGTGGAGTGTCCATCGGAATGGAGTGCATGATATTCTCGTTCGACAACCTATGCAACGGAGAGACATGATCAGACGATTGCGGACGACGGCTGTACTGGTGACCTTGGCGGTGACGCTGGCGGGTTGCGGGCAGCCGGAAGACACGACACCCCCGGTCGGGACCCTGCAAGTGTCCCTGTCGCGCTCGAAAGTGGCGCTCGGCAGCCCGGTCGAGGTCACCTACAAGTTCACCGCGGCCGCCAGCGCCCCGAACCTCGGGCCGCGCCGCGTGTTCGTCCACTTCCTCGACGCGGACGACGAGTTGATGTGGACCGACGACCACGAGCCGCCGACCCCGACCACCGAGTGGAAGCCGGGGCAGACGGTCGAGTACTCGCGGACCATGTTCATCCCGAGCTATCCGTATGTGGGCGCCGCCAAGGTGGTGGCGGGCATCTACACGCCCGGCAGCAACGAACGGGTCAAGCTGACCAACGAGGATCGCGGCGACCGTTCGTACAAGGTGGTGGACTTCGAGCTGCTGCCGCAGACCGAGAACATCTTCGTGATCTTCAAGGACGGCTGGCACCCCGCGGAAGTGGTGTCGGAGGGCACCGGCCGCACCGAGTGGCAGTGGACCAAGAAAGAAGCGACCCTCTCGTTCCGTAATCCGAAGCGCGACGTCGTCCTCTTCCTGCAGGTGGACAACCCGGCGACCGGCCCGATTGCGGCGCAGCAGTTGACCATCAACATCGGCGACCAGGTGCTGACCACGGTGCCGCTCAGCGCCACCGAGGCGCCGGTGCGCAAATACACCATCACCGCCGCCCAGTTGGGCCAGGGCGACATGGTCGAGATGAAGTTCATCGCCGACAAGACCTTCGTGCCGGCGCTCGAAGCCTCGATGAAGAGCGGCGACCCGCGCGAGCTCGGCGTCCGCGTGTTCCACGCCTTCGTTCAGTAACCGATGATCAGGATCTTCGCGCTGGCCGCCCTGGTGCTGGTGTTCGCGAACGCCGCGAGCGCGGAGATCCTCGTCTTCAAGACCGGCCGTACCATGTCGGTGCAGTCGTACCGCGTGGACGGTGAGATGGGCACCGCGGTGCTGCGCGCCGGCGGGGAAGTGACATTCCCCGCGGCCATGGTGACGCGCGTCGATCCCGACGAAGTGCCGTATCCGGCGCCCGCCGCGGAGGCCGCTGACGCACCGTCGGCCGTCGCGCCTCTGGTGGTGGCCGCGACCGCGCCCGGCGTGGCCGACGACGTGCTCGCGGCCCGGCCGTTCGCCGACCTGATTTCCACGGTGGCGGCGTCCCACGACATCGACGCGCGGCTAATCCACGCCGTAATCGAGCAGGAATCCAACTACCAGGCCCGCGCCCGCTCGAGAAAGGGCGCCCGCGGGCTGATGCAGCTGATGCCGGCCACGGCCCGGCAGTACGGCGTCCGCAACGCCTACGACCCCAAGTCGAACCTCGAGGCCGGGGTGCGGCACCTCAAGGACCTCCTGAGCCGCCTCGAACTACCGACCGCGCTGGCCGCCTACAACGCCGGGGAAGCCACGGTCCGCCGCTACGGCGGGCTCCCGCCCTTCCCGGAGACCCAGAACTACGTTCGCCGGATCCTGCAAAGGGCCGGACGCTAGCTAGACCTTTCGGCCGCAACGGTCGTCTAAAGGGTGGGAATACAGGTCCCATTTCCTTATAATCCCCTGTGGGTCAATCTGTTAGGGATGGAATACCGCTGCCGCCTCGGCACCAATTCGGGCGAGATCATCGAGGGCGTCTACGTCGCCCAAAGCGAAGCTGCCCTCAGGCGTGAGCTCGAGGAGAAGGGGATGCACGTCCTGTCGCTGCGCCCCCGGCTCGGCATTGGCAGCCTCTCGTTCACGTCGAACCGCAAAATCCACCGCCACGAGTTCCTGGTCTTCAACCAGGAACTGGCCACGCTGCTGAAGGCGGGCATGCCGCTGGTGCAGTCGCTCGACATCTTGCGCACGCGCCTCACCAATCCGTTGTTCAAGTCGGTGCTGGACGACGTCCACGAGAAGGTCAGGAGCGGCACCGCGCTGTCGGACGCCTTTGCGGCCCATGGCGAGTTGTTCCCCAACGTCTACACCGCGTCGTTGATGGCCGGCGAGCGCGCCGGCAACCTCGATGCGGTCCTGCGCCGCTACGTGGCGTACTCGAAGACGGTAGACACGGTCCGCTCCAAGACCATCTCGGCGATGATCTACCCGCTGATCCTGATCGGGCTGGCCGTGGTGCTGGTGTCGATCATCATCGTGAAGGTGGTGCCGACGTTCTCGGACTTCTACCTCAGCTTTGGCGCCGACCTGCCGCTGTCGACCCGCGTCATTGTCGCGGTGTCGGACGTGATCCGGTCGCAGATGTTGCTGATTGCCCTCGTGCTGGGCGGCGGCATCGCCTTCTTCTGGACCTGGGTGAGGCGGCCGGGACACACCTCGAAGATTGATGCCTTGCTGCTGAAGCTGCCGTTTGTCGGCGGCAGCTTCCACAAGTTCGCGACGTCGCAACTGGCGCGGACGCTGGCGACCCTGCTCGGCGGCGGCATCCCGCTGGTCAACGCGCTCGAGATCGCCTCGCGCGCCGCCGGCAACCGTCACATGGGCGAGGAGCTGGCGATTGTCGTCACCCGCGTCCGCGAGGGCCAGGGGTTCGCGGCGACGATGTTCGAGCGCAAGACGGTGCCGGACGTCGCCATCAAGATGATCGAAGTGGGCGAGTCCACCGGCGCGCTCACCGAAATGCTCAACAGCCTGGCCGACTTCTACGACGAAGAGATCGACACCGAGGTGGCCCGCTTCGTCACGGTGATCGAACCGGCCATGCTGATCTTCATGGGCATCGTGATTGCCACCATCGTGCTGGCGTTATACATGCCGCTGTTCAACCTGACCTCGGTGATCGGGAACAGCTGATGGCGGAAGGATCCTGCACGTGGACGTAACCCCGGACGACACGCTCGACCCCGACGCCCTGATCGAGGAGCCGTCGGCCGCGACGGTGTCTGCGGAAGAGCGCAACGCCGAAGAAGCGGCGGCGCGCCGGCTCGCCGAGCGCTATCGGCTGGAATTCCTGAGCATGCACGAGTTCCGGATCGACCAGGAGTTGTTCCGGTCGATTCCCGCGGACCTGATGCTGCGCTACGGTTTCGTGCCCTACCGCCGTGACGGCCGCTCGCTGGTCATCGTCGTCTCGGACCCGAGCGACCTGCCGATGATCGACGAGCTCGGCGTCATCCTCGGCACGCCGGTGCGGGTGATGGTCGGGGCGCGGTCGGCGATCGAGGGCATGCTGAAGAAGAGCGAAAGCTCGCAGCGCGTGCTCGACGAGGCGACCGAGGAATTCCAGATCCAGGTCCTGAAAGACGACGACTCGGGCGACGACAACCTGACCGTCGAGCGGCTGACCAGCGACAGCAGCCCGATCATCCGGCTGGTGGACTCGACCATCTACACCGCCATCCAGCGGCGGGCGAGCGACATCCACATCGAGACGCAGGACGACGCGGTCTACGTGAAGTACCGCATCGACGGCGTGCTGCAGTCGGCGATGCGGCCGATCGCCAAGCGCTTTCACAGCTCGATCCTGTCGCGCATCAAGGTGATGGCGGAGCTCGACATCGCCGAGAAGCGGGTGCCGCAGGACGGCCGCTTCCGCCTGCGCGTGCCCGGCAAGACCATCGACTTCCGGGTCTCGGTGATGCCGAGCGTGCACGGCGAAGACGCGGTCATTCGTATTCTCGACAAGCAGTCGATGAGCGAGCAGTTCACCGAGCTGCGCCTCGACATCCTCGGCTTTCCGGAAGAAGAGCTGAAGCGGTTCCGCAAGTACATCCGCGAGCCGTACGGCATGGTGCTGGTGACCGGACCGACCGGCAGCGGCAAGACCACCACGCTCTACGCCGCGCTCGCGGAAATCCGGACCATCGAAGACAAGATCATCACCATCGAAGACCCGGTCGAGTACCAGTTGAAAGGCATCACGCAGATCCCGATCAACGAGAAGAAAGGCCTGACCTTCGCGCGCGGCCTCCGCTCGATCCTGCGGCACGACCCCGACAAGGTGATGGTCGGCGAAATCCGTGACCCCGAGACCGCGCAGATCGCGATCCAGTCGGCGCTCACCGGCCACCTGGTGTTCACCACCGTCCACGCCAACAACGTGTTCGACGTGCTGGGCCGCTTCCTCAACATGGGCGTCGAGCCCTACCAGTTCATCTCCGCGCTCAACTGCGTGCTGGCGCAGCGGCTGGTCCGCAAGATCTGCGAGGCGTGCAAGGCGCCGGTGGTCATCGACCCGGCGCTGCTGGCGGAATCGGCGATCGACCCCGAGGTGGCGGCGAAGCACACCTTCTACGAGGGCGCCGGCTGCATCGAGTGCAGCGGCACCGGCTTCAAGGGCCGCATGGCGATTTGCGAATTGCTGGACCTGACCGATCACATCCGCGAAATCATTCTCGACAAGCGGCCCATCTCCGAAGTGAAGCGCGCGGCCAAGGAGCAGGGCATGCGCCTGCTGCGCGAGTCGGCCGTTGAGCGCGTGCTCAACGGCGAGACCACGCTCCGCGAGATCAACAAGGTGACGTTCGTCGAATGAGCTTCCGCGCACTCTTTCAAACCCCGCCCCCCGACGTGGCCATCGAGATCGATCACGCGCACGTGGGCGCCGCGCGGCTGGTGTGGCGCGGCAACCAGGCGGTGGTGGCGGCGCACGCGCAGGAGGCGCTGCCGCCCGGCGCGGTGGTGCCGGCGCTGACCGCGCTCAACATGGCCGACGTGCCGCTGGTCGCCCAGGCCGTCGGCCGCGTGCTCGCCGAGCTCGGCAACCGGCCGTCGCGGGTGGCGCTGGTGGTGCCCGACACGGTGGCGAAGGTGTCGCTGCTGAAGCTGGAGAAGGTGCCGGCGAAGTCCGCCGACCTCCACGAGATTGTGCGATGGCAGATCCGCAAGGCGGCGCCCTTCCCGATCGAGCAGGCGGTGCTGAGCTTGTCGCCCGGCGCGGTGGCCCCCGACGGCGGCCGCGAGATGGTGGTGTCGCTGGCGCGGGCGGACGTGATCCAGCAGTACGAGCAGGCGTGCCTGATGGCCGGCGCGCACGCCGGGCTGGTGGACATCGCCTCGTTCAGCGTGATCAACGCGATTCTGTCCGGTGAGGGCGCCCCGTCCGGCGACTGGCTGCTCGTGCACGTCACCGATACCTATCTCACGCTGGCGGTGATGCGCGATCAATCGCTGCTGTTCTTCCGGCATCGCGGCGAGGAAGCCGAAGGCACGCTGGCCGACCTCATTCACCAGACCGCGATGTACTACGAAGACCGCCTGCACGGCGGTGGCTTCGGGCGCGTCCTGATCGCCGGCGGCGCCCGCTTGCCGGGCGGCGCCGAGAGCGTACGCCGGGGGCTCGAGGAACGGCTGCGCATCGGCGTCGAGTCGGTGGACCCGCGCGGCGCCGCCACGCTGGTGGACCGCATTGGCGCGTCGCCCGAGCTGCTCGACGTGCTGGCGCCGCTGGTCGGCATGCTGCGCCGCGAAGGACGGGTGGCGTAGCCATGCTCCACACCAACCTGTCAACGCGGCCCTTCTACAACACCCGCGGCGTGCGCGCCGGGGTCGTCGCCATTGCGGTGGTGGCCGTCGGGCTCACCGTGTTCAACGCGGTGGAACTGTGGCGGCTGCAACGCGACAACCGCGAGCTGAGCCAGACGGTCAACCGCAATGAGGCGGAGGCGCGCGACCTGCGCCAGAAGGCGCGCACCGTCCAGCAATCGATCGACAAGACCCAGCTCGCCCTGGTGGACGCCGCGGCGCGTGAGGCCAACCAGCTGATCGATCGGCGGGCGTTCTCGTGGACGGAGCTGCTGAACCAGTTCCAGGCGACGTTGCCCCCGGACGTGCGGATCGTGTCGGTGCAGCCCCAGATCGACGATGTCGGCCGCCTGCTGGTGGCGATCACCGTGCGGTCGCGCCAGCAGGAAGACCTCGACAGCTTCATCGAGGCGCTGGAGAAGACCGGCGTCTTCAAGGACGTCCTGTCGCGGCAGGATTCGGCCAGCGCCGAAGACGGCACCCTGTTGTCGGTGCTGCAGGCCTACTACGGCGCGCCGGCCCCGGCGGCCATCACGCCGCCGGCGGCGTCTGAACCTGGCAGGGAGGCACCGGCCAACCGGACGGCGGCGACCGTGGTGGCGGGAGGGCGGCCATGAAGGCGCTGTTCGCCGCCGCGAGTGACGTGCCGCTGGCGCGGGTGCTGACCGAGCATCGCCGCGTGCTGGTGCCGCTGGCCGTGCTGCTCGCGATCAACATTGGCGTGCTGGTGGGCGCGGTGCTGCCGCTGCGCGGGTCGGTGGCCAGCGGCGGCGCGCGGGCGCAGGCCTCGACGCAGGCGCTGGCGGAGGCGCGCGCCGAGCTGACGGCGGCCGAGGCGACCCGCGATGGGCAGGCCCAGGCGACGCGTGACCTCGACCGGTTTTATCGCGAGGTGCTGCCGGCCGACGTCAGCGCGGCGCAGCGTCTCACGCATTCGAGGCTGGCGTTGCTGGCGCGGACGCACGACGTGGTGTTCCTGCAAAGTTCGACGGCGCCGGAGATCCTGCGGGACTCCGTGCTGGAGCGGCTGTCGGTCAGCTACACGCTGACCGGCGACTGGGACGACGTGCAGCAGTTCATCCACGCCATCGAGACGATGCCGGAGTTCGTGGTGATCGACAACGTGACGCTGTCGGAGGGCGGGGATGCCAGCGCGCCGCTGGCGCTGACCCTCGATGTGTCCACGTTCTACCGCGCGAGGCGCGATGCTCGCTGATCGGCGCCGCTTGATGATCGGCGGCGCGGTGGTGCTGGTCCTGGCCCTGGCGGTGTGGAGCCAGTGGGGCTCGGCCACGGCGGGCGCGCCGGCGGGAGCAGCGGCCCGGGCGCGGTCGCCGCGTGCCGAAGCGGCCCAGGCGCCGGCGCCGGCCGTGAAGCCGTTGCGGTTGGAGGCGCTGACCGCCGGGCGGAGCGAGCCGAGCGGTACGGCCCGGAACCCGTTCCGGTTTCAGCCGAAAGTGGTGGCGCCGCCGCCGCGTCCGGTAATGCCGGCGCCGGGCGAAGCGGCCAGGCCGGTGGCGCCGCCGCCGCCGTCGGGGCCACCGCCACCGCCGCCGATTCCGCTGAAGTTCATCGCGCTGGTGGAGCGGGCCGACGGGGTGAAGTGGGCGGTGTTGAGCGACGGGAAGGTCACGATGTACGGCAAGGACGGCGATAACATTGACGGCCGGTACCACATCGTGAAGATCGGCGCCGAGTCCATCGAGCTGACGTACCTCGATGGCCGCGGCCGCCAGGTGATCCGGTTGACGGGGCAGTAGGGCGAATGATGATGAGGCGATTGGCAGTCGGTATCGTGTTGGTGGCCGTGGCCGCCGTGTTGGCGGCCGGGTGCGCCACCGGACGCGCGTTCGCCCGCGGCGAATCGGCGGGTCAGGCCGGCGACTGGGAGTCGGCGGTCGGCTTCTACCGGCAGGCGCTCCAGGACGAACCCGACCGTCCCGACTACAAGATTGCGCTCGAACGGGCGATGGTCGCCGCCGCCGCGATGTACACCGAGCGCGGCCGGCAGTTCGAAGCCGCCGGCCAGCCGGAGGAAGCGCTGCGGGCGTATCGCAAGGCGCAGGAGTTCGAACCGTCGAACCGGACGCTTGGCGCCAAGGCCGCCGAGATCGAACGCATGCTGCGCGACCGCATCGAGGCGGCCACGCCGCGGCCCGAGATCGAGAAGATGCGCGCGCAGGCGCGCCGCAGCATCGAGCCGGTGCTCAGCCCGACCAACCCGGAGCCGTTGATCGTCAACCTGATCAACACCAGCCTTCGCGAGATCCTGAGCTTCATCGGCAACTACAGCGGCATCAACGTCACCTTCGATCGCGACTTCCAGGACCGCTCGATCACGCTCAAGCTCGAAGGCGTCTCGCTCGAGCAGGCGCTGCAGCAGATCATGATCTCGAATCAGCTCTTCTACAAGGTGCTGAACGAGCGGACCATCATCGTTGCCGCCGACAGCACGCAGAAGCGGACGCAGTACGAAGACCAGGTGATTCGCACCTTCTTCATCTCCAACGCCGACGCGACCGAGATGTCGCAGCTGCTGACCGCCCTCATCCGCGTCGCCGGCATGGCGATTCAGCCGCAGATTGTCGCCAACAAGACGGCCAACACCATCACCATCCGCGCCACCGGGCCGGTGGTGCAGATCGCCGAGCGCATCCTCGAAGCCAACGACAAGCCGCGCGCCGAAGTGTCGGTGGACGTGCAGATCCTCGAAGTGAGCCGCGAGCGGGCCAAGAGCTACGGTCTTGACCTGGGGAGCTACTCGGCCGCCCTGAACTTCTCGCCCGAGGCCGCGCCGGGATCGGACGCCAAGCCGTTCAACCTGAACACCATTTCCCAGGGCGTGAGCACCGCCGACTTCTACCTGTCGGTGCCGTCGGCGGTCATCCGTTTTCTCGAGAGCGATTCGCAGACCAAGGTGCTGGCCAAGCCCAACCTGCGGGGCACGGAAGGGCAGAAGCTGTCGCTGAACCTCGGCGAAGACGTCCCAGTGCCGAGCACCACGTTCACGCCCCTCGCCGGCAGCGGACCGGGGACCAGTCCGCTCACGTCGTACGGCTACCGCACCATCGGCATCATCGTCGACATGACGCCGCGGGTGACCTACGACGGCGACATCATCCTGGAGATCAGCGTCGAGAACAGCGCGCGCGGGCAAGACACCAACATCGCCGGCCAGAACCTGCCGTCGTTCTTCTCCCGCAAGGTGCAGACCAAGCTGCGCTTGCGAGACGGCGAGTCGAACCTGCTCGCCGGCCTGCTGCGCGAAGACGAGCGCCGGTCGCTGAAAGGCTTCCCGGGCATCTTGCGGTTGCCGATCGTGAAGCAGCTGTTTTCGGCGAATGATAACAACATCAAGCAGACCGACATCGTCATGCTGCTGACGCCGCGGATCGTTCGCACGCACGAGTTGCGCGCGTCGGACCTGAGCCCGATCTACATCGGCACGCAGAGCAACATGACGTTGGGAGGACCGCCGGCCGTGATCGGCGGCGACGCTCCTCCGGCGGCTGCCGCACCGGCACAGGCGGCGCCGACCACGCCTGGCGTGGCGCCTTCACCGGCGGCCGCCGGCCAGCCCGCGGGCACGCTGCCCGCCGCCGCGCCGGTCCTGCCCACCGGGACGACGCAGCGGCCGGTGGTGCCGCCGGGCAGTTCACCCATCCCGGGAATGGTCACGCCGCCATCGGCACCGGCGGCAGCGGCGCCAAGCAACATCCAGGTGTTCTCACCGCCGCCGGATGCGCCACCTGCACCGGCCCCGCCCGCCGCGGCCGCGCGGGCGATACAGCCCGCGCCGCTTGCGGCCGCCGCGCCACCGACCGGGCAGCCTGGAACCGCGGCGGCGACGCCGGCCGCGACTCCGGCACAACCGGCGACACCGGCGCGAATCACGTTGAGTCCGCCGAGCGAGATGCGCGTGGGGAGCGGGCCGTACACCGTGCCGATTTCCGTCGCCGGCGCTTCGCGGCTGTCGACGTTGACGATTTCGATCACTTACAACCCGGCCCTGGTGCGGGTCCGTAGCGTCCAGGAAGGCACCTTCATGCGGCAGGGCGGCATCACCGCCGCGTTCAGCAGCCAGGTGGACGAGAAGAGCGGGCGCGTGGACCTCGTGATCACGCGGCCCGGCGACCAGACCGGCGCCTCGACCGCTGGCCTGCTGGCGGCGCTGCTGGTTGAGCCCCTCGCGGCGGGTACCGGGTCGTTGTCGGTCACCGGTTCGGCCAGCGTTCCCGGCGGCGGCAACGCGCCGCTGCAATTCCTGCCTGCGGGCATCACGGTCCGGTAATGATGGCGCGCGGGTTCTCCTTCGTCGAGCTGCTGGTGGTGATGACCATTGTCATCATCATGGCCTCGGCGGTGCAGCCGCTCGCGAAGGTGACCATCCAGCGCGGGCGCGAGGCCGAACTGCGGCGCGTGTTGCGCGAAATGCGCACGGCGATCGACAAGTTCAAGGACGCCGCCGACGCCGGCCAGATCCCGACCACCGAGCTCAAGGCCAACAGCGAGGGCTATCCGCCGGACCTGCAGACGCTGGTGGACGGCGTCTCGGTGGCCAACGACGCGACCGGACGCAAACTGAAGTTCCTGCGCCGCGTGCCGGTGGACCCGACCATGCGTGACGAGGAGTGGGGCCTGCGGGCCTACCAGGACAAGCCCGACTCGACCAGCTGGGGCGGGCAGAACGTCTACGACGTATATTCCAAGAACCAGGGCACGGCGCTCGACGGCACCAAATACCGCGACTGGGATTGAGAGAGCTCACAGTGAAAGCCAATACTCCACGCTGGCGGCGCTCGCGCGGGTTCACGATCATCGAACTGCTGGTGGTGATGACCATTCTCGTGATTCTCGCGAGCGTGGGCATGACGCAGTACCGGAACAGCGTGCGGCGGGCCGAAGAGGCGACGCTGAAAGAGAACCTGTTCCGCATGCGCGACGCCATCGACCAGTTCTACGCCGACAAGAACAAGTACCCCGCGGACCTCGCCGACCTGGTGTCGGAGGGCTACATCCGCGAAGTGCCGACCGACCCGCTGACCAAGTCGAAAGACACCTGGACGACGACGCAGGCCGAGCCGGACGCCAACAACCCGGCGTCGCAGGTGGGCATCTACGACGTGAAGAGCGGCTCGGAACTGACGGCGCTCGACGGCACGCGCTACGCCGATTGGGATTGAGCGGATAGGGGCTGATCGGATGTAGCGTCCGGCTTCTTGACCCGCCGTAGCCTTGGCGGAGGCGGTTAGCCGGATCGGGTCAACGTGAAATAGCAAAAGGGCCAGGGTGCGAATCGCACCCTGGCCCTTTGCTGTTGGCGAACGCGTGTTCGTTGAACGTCAACTACGGAATGATGTCCACCGCAACTTGATGCTGTCCAACATTGCCAGCCGTATCGGTGACCCGCGTTGTGAGCGTCGTTCTGCCTGAGCCCAGGAAGGTGTAAACAAACTGGCTTCCGGTTGCACCCGAATACAGGATCGTGCCGTCGGTCATGGTGACGACCACGCTCGAGATCGGCGCTCCGCCCGTCCCGGGAGTTGCGGTCACCGTGAACGTCGCTGGGACATTCCGCGTGAGAGGCGTCGGAACCGTCAGGCTCGCTGTTGGCCCTGAGCCCCGGCTGATCACGATGGCTGCCGAGGATTGCCCCTGCTGGCCGCTCGCATCCGTGACTGTCGCGGTGACGGTGTAACCGCCTTCGCTCGCGTAGGTCTTCGTGAACCCAGTGGAGCCGGTAATCGCGCCGAACGTCCGCGTCGTGCCGTCACCGAAACTCACGGTCACGCCAGTGATCGGCTGGTTGGGAGTGGCCGGTGGCGCGACCGACATCGCGACGGGAACCCCCGCCGTGCCGGTCAGCGGAACGGTCAGGGTGATGATTGGCAGGACGCGATTGACAACGAAGGTGATCGCGGCGGTGCCGCGCTGCGAATTCAGGTCGGTCGCGGCGGCGGTCATCGTGTAGTTGCCCGGTGCCGTGTAGGTGTGCGATGCCGATGTCGCACCGGTAACGCTGCCGATGGGTTGCTCGCCTGAACTGTCCCCCCAATTAACGGTGACGTTCTGGATTGGACTCCCGCCAGTGCTGACGGTTGGGGTGATCGTGCAGTTCACGGAGACGCCCACCGACTGTGTGGCGGTGCATACCGAAATCACAACCGTCGGAGCGGTGAGCGCCGTGACGGTAAACTCCCCCGACTTGCCGGCGACATTGGCGGTCACCTTCGTCGTTCGGTTCGTCGTCAGGGTGACGCGGCCATCGCCATTCGCGTCCGTGATCGCGGAACTGGAGCTGAGCGAGCCTTGATCGACCGTGAAGCTGATGGGGGTGTTTGGCAGCGCGCTGCCGCTCGCGTCCAGGACGGCGGCAATCACGGTGACGGTGCCGCCGGTTTGAGGAATGGTCGCCGGTTCTGTCCGCACGGTCACGCGCTCGGCGGCCGCGCCGCCTACCTTGACTTCGACTTCTGTCGCTTTCGCGGCCCCCGAAAACGCGCCGATCTTGGCGGTGCCCGATCCGGTGCCCGTGAATATCGTTTTCGCAACGCCGCCTACCGTCGCCGCCTCAGCCGGAGTGAAGTGGCCGAACGCGCCGACGAAAGTGACCATCGTGCCGTCATGTACTGCAGTGCCACCGGACTCGATCACCGCGGCGGCGACTTGTGCCGTACCATTGATGGGGATAGAAGTGTTGCTTACCGTCAACGTCACGGTCGAACCCGTCGGCGAGGTCAGGGGTACCTTGTCGCATGCCCACAACGAGCACACGGCGAGCAGGACCAAAAGGTGGAGCGGGCGTAAACGTGACACTGGATGGACTGTTAAGGATAATAGACTCATGAAGTTAGCGGGTCAAGGCTTGCCCGCCGTGTCGCGGGTGCGACGCCTGGGCGAGTCGCGGGGTTATGCGATGGCCGCTTTGCTCGTCGCCATGAGCGTGATGGCCGTCCTGATGGGCGCGGTGCTGCCCGCCTGGACGACCCTGGCGACGCGCGAAAAGGAGCAGGAACTGATCTTCCGCGGGAACCAGTACGCCCGTGCCATTGGCCTGTTCCAGCGAAAGTTCGCCAATACACCGCCGCCGACGATTGACGTGTTGGTTGAGCAACGGTTTCTCCGCAAGAAATACAAGGATCCGATTACCAACGACGACTTCCAGCCGATCTACGCCAACCAGGCGGGCCAGGCCGTGACCGCGCCCGGGGGCGCCAGCCGGCCAGGCCAGACTGGCGGCACCGGCCAACCGGGCAGTGCCAGACTGAGCACGCCCGCGCAACAAGGGTTGCAGCAGGGCTTCGGCAGCACCGGTGCGACCGGGGCCGGCGGCATCATCGGGGTCACCTCGAAGAGCAAGGAAACCTCCCTGAAGCTCTATAACGGCCGCGACAAGTACAACGAGTGGGCGTTCGTCTACCTTCAGACGGCACAGCGGCCCGGAGGGCCGGGTCCTGGGATGCAGCAGCCCGGGGCGATGCCGGGGCAGCAGTCGGGACAACAGCAGCGCCCGGGCGCGTTCGGCATGCCTTCAGGATCGTCTGGCCGTCCGGGGCCGCCCGGCGGCGGCCCGCCGAGCCCGTTCTCGCCGTTCCCCGGCGGCGCCCCGCAACCTAACCGTCCGCCCGTGCCGGGGCCGCGCACGCCGGGTCAATAGCGCCTAGACCGAAAGGTCCTCGATCACCGCGTCGTGGAGCGCGCGGCGCGCCTCCTGGATCCCTTCGCCGTCGCGCGAGGGGTGCACGCGGTTCGAGAGAAACGCCACATACAGATCCTGCGCCGGATCGATCCATAACGACGTGCCGGTGAACCCGGTGTGGCCGATCGCTCGAGGCGACAGGCGCGTGCCGCAAGACGAGGTGTGGAGCATCGTGTCCCAGCCGAGCGCGCGGGAACTGCCCGGCGTGTTGCTCTTGCGCGCGAACGCCGGCAGGTCGGGACACGCGAGCCACCACCGCGCGCACGCGCCGACGGCGGCGGCGGTGCCGAACAGGCCGGCGTGGCCGGCGACACCGTCGAGCGCCGCGCAGTTCTCGTCGTGCACCTCGCCGCGCCGCTCTTCGCCCTGCGGCGAATCCTCTGTCGGCGCGATGCGATCGAGCCACCCGGCTTCGGGTCGAAACGCCAGCTCGAGATTCGGACCGAGCTCGCGCGCGCGCCACTGGTCAAAGAGCCGATCGAGTGGATCGCCGGCGGCGTGTTCCAGCGCGAAGCCCAACAGCATGAAGCCCGGATCGCTGTAGACCGACTGCGTGCGGGGCAGGTAGTCGAGCGGCTCTTCGCAAATGGCCAGCTCGAACGACGCCCGGCCATGGCGTTGATCCCAATAGCGCCGGTGGCCCGGCAGCCCCGAGCAGTGTTCGAGCAGATCCTGGATAGTGACCCGTTGGCGGTCCTCCCCGGTCCATGCCGGGATCCAATGCCGCACGCGATCGTTGAGCCGCATGCGTCCGCCCTTCACTTCCGCCACCATCAGCGGCGTCGATGCCAGCACCTTGGTGAGCGAAGCCAGGTCGTAAATGGTGAGTGGATCGACCGCGCGTGAATCAGCAGCGTAGGTCAGCGAGCCGCGGACCACGGTTGCGAGGGGACCGTCGGAGCGGCCGATCTCGACCACCGCGCCCGGACACACCCGCGCCGCGATCGCGTGGTCGAGCACGGCGGTGGCGCGCGGGAAGTGAGCCGTCATGGTCAGGCGCGCGGCGACGCGGCCGGCGGCGCCACCCTCGACATGGCGAACGCCACCACGCAGGTGGTGACCGCCCCGATCAGGACATACCAGGTGAACGCCACCGGCGTGCCCCACCACACCGCCGTCATCACCGCCAGCCCGGCGAGCATGCCGGTAAAGGTGTCGCGCTCGCTCACCGACGGCGCCAGCGTGCCGAGCAGGAAGGCGCCCAGCACCGAGCCTGATGCGAACGACAGCACCGCGAGGCCGGCGTCCAGCACCGACCGCTGCATGAACTGCGCGCCGATGGCCACCGCCAGTTGCACGATGCCCCAGCCGACCGTGGCCAGCTTCGACATCCGCATCTGCGTGGCCTGGTCGGCCGACGGGTTGATGTAGGGCAGGTAGAAGTCGCTGATGGTCGTCGCCGCCATGGCGTTGAGCGACGGCGACAGCGCGGCGGCGACGATGGCGGCGACGATGAAGCCGGCGAGCCCGTTCGACAGCTCGCTGACGACGAAGATCGGCAGGATCTGATCGGTGCGCGAAAGCGATTGCGGGACCGGGACCTGCAGGTAATACGCGTAGAGCATCACGCCGATCAGCAGGAACAACACGAACTGGGCAAAGACGATGAAGCCGCTCAGCACGAGGCCGCGCGAGGCTTCTTTGGCGCTGCGCGCGGAAAGCAGGCGCTGCACGAGGTACTGATCTGTGCCGTGGGTCGAGAGGGTGAGGGCGACGCCGCCCAGCAGGCCCGCCCACAGGGTGTAGGCCTTCGACAGATCGAACGAGGCGTCGATCACGGCGAAGCGGCCGGTCTCGCGGCCGACGCGGACCACTTCGGCCCAGCCGCCGTCAATGCGGTTGAGCAACGCGACCGCCACCGCGATGGCGCCGGCCAGGTAGACGAACATCTGCACCACGTCGGTCCAGATCACCGCCGACACGCCGCCGCGCATCGTGTAGACGATCATGGCCGCGCCCAACAGGAGCACGACCCAGGTCACCGGCACCTGCGTGACGATGGAGATGACCAGGGCGGTGGTGAACAGGCGAATGCCGTCCGCCAGCGATCGGGTGATGAGGAAGATCACCGCCGCCAGCGTCTTGACCTTGGTGCCGAACCGCCGCTGGAGCAGCTCGTACGACGTGAACAGCTCGCGGCGAAAGTAGGCGGGGATGAAGAGGATGCTGACCAGGATGCGGCCGATGATGTAGCCGAGCGCCAGCTGCAGGAACGTCATGTTCCCGCCGTAGGCTTGCGCCGGAATGCCGATGAAGGTCAGCGTGCTGGTTTCGGTGGCGACCACCGTGAAGCAGATCGCCCACCAGGGCACGCTGCGGTCGGTGAGGAAGTAGTCGCGGGTGGTCTTCTGGTAGCGCGCGAACCAGGACCCGAAGGCCGTGATCGCGAGCAGGTAAACGCCGATGACGGCGTAATCAACCGCGGAAAGCGTCATGGAACCAGACGCAGTCTAGTCTGAACCAGCTCCAAACGCGGCGCGGCCCAGTTCACTCAGGGTCCCGGCGCTGTTCGGCGGGGCGGTCAGCGCGTCGTACGAGAACAGGATGATGCCGGCGGCGCCGAGCTTGCGCGCGGCGGCGATGTACTGGACGGTTTGCGCCGGGCTGAGGTGATAGGCGCCGATGCCGGCCCACACCGGAACACTGCCGGCGTAGTCCTTCGCCGCGGCGATCTGTTGCTGGAACACGCCGGCCTCGCTCGTGTAGGCCATCGGGCACAGCACGTCGAGGAGCGACTGGTCGAGCCAGGCCCGCCAATCCTGCATCCGCGAGTCGGCGGCCAGCCGCGCATCCGGCACGACGGCGGCGCTGACGATCACGCCGGGGCGCGCCGCCTTCACCGCGGTCCGCACTTTCACCACGAGCTCGGTCAGCCCGCCGCGGCGGAACTCGTTCCAGCGCTCGGCAAACAGGTTGGGATAGGCCGCCGGATCCAGCACTTCACGCGCGGCCGCCTGGCGGCGCTCCTGGTCGGTGAGGTCCGGCAGGATCGTGCTCTTGAAGAGCTCGATGGCCGAGGGGCTGTAGTCGAAGTCTTCGTTCGGGAAGCGGACGTAATCCAGGTGCACGCCGTCCACCGCATACTTCTGGACCAGCTCGCCAATCACCGCCGCCGCATGCGACTGCGCCGCCGGATGGACCGGCGAGGTGTAGAGGCCTTCAACTTCGGAGGCATGCGCGCGGGTCCAGCGGGCCAGGCGCCCGAGGTAGGCGGGACTGCGCACGTCCACCTTCTTCATCTCGGCGGCCAGTTCGCGCGGGACCATCAACCATTCAGGCGCGCGGTAGATCACGTGCTCGCGCGACGCCGGCAGGCTGACCGAACTCGACACCAGGTTGACGGCGACCCAGGCGTGCACCTTCAAGCCCGCCGCGTGGGCGTCTTCGAGCACGGCCGCCAGCGGATCGAACGACGGTCTGGCCGCGAGTTCGGCGGCCCGCGGTTCAATCGCGCCGCTGTAATACGAATCGCCGCGCCCGCGCACCTGCACGAACAGCGTGTTGAAGCCGCCGGCTTCGGCGGCGCGCACCATCTGGTGAATCGCGTCGGGAGAGCTGAGCGTGGTCCGGGTCACCCACAGCGCGCGGGTTTCCGCCTTCGCGCTCGGCGCTACGGCGGACAGGTCCGCCTTCGCCTGAAGGGCTACGGTGGACAGGTCCACGTTCGCGCTTGGCGCGACGGTGGACAAGTGCCCGGGAGCGACGGCGGCCGTGCGGAACACGGCGGTCGCCACCAGGGCGAGCACCGTCAGCCAGGACGCGTGTCGTCGGCAAAGGCGCGCCGCGCCAGAGGCGGGACGCGCGACCACGGGGGAGGTGGTGCGCAGCATGGGGAACACAACAATTTAGCATGCCTCCGGCCTGCCGTGGCCGTGGCCCGGGCTGTAAGCTAGGTGGATGCATGTGCTGGGCATCGACGCGGGCGGCACCAAGACGGTGGCCCTGCTCGCGGATGCGGACGGCCGGGTGGTGGGCGAGGGCCGCGCCAGCGGCGCCAACCTCCAGGCGCATGGCGAGCTCGAAGTCGAAAAAATCCTGCACCACGTGATCGATGCGGCCATGGCCGGCCAGCCGTCGCCGCCCGCTGCCGTGTGCCTGGGACTGGCCGGCGTCGACCGCGAGGGTGACGGCCAGATCATCGGCGAAATCATGCGGCGCCTCGGCTTCCGCTCGCACACGCTGATCGTCAACGACGCGCTGATTGCGCTGGTCGCCGGCGTGCCCCTCCAAGAAGGCTCCGGCGGCGTGAGCCCGGGCGTGGTCCTGATCTCGGGCACCGGCTCAATTGCCTATGGCGTGAACCAGAACGGGGTGGCCGCCCGCGCCGGTGGCTGGGGCTCGTCTCTTGGCGACGAAGGCTCGGGCTACTGGATTGGCCGCCGGGCGCTGGCCGCGGTGGTCCGCGACGCCGACGGCCGCGGTCCCCGCACGCGGCTCACGCCGCTCGTGCTCGCGCATCTCTCGCTGGCGCGGCCTGAGCAGCTCGTGACCGCGATCTACGATCACGCCCAGGGTCGGCGCGCCATCGCGTCGCTCGGCGAAACCGTCGAGCGCGCGCGGGCCGAGGGTGACGCCGTGGCCACCGAGATCATGCGCGAGGCCGCCGACGAGCTCACGCTGGCGGCGGCGTCAGTGATCACCAGGCTGGAGATGCGCGGCGAGCAGTTCCCGGTCCTGCTGTCAGGCGGGTTGATCCGCAATGCCCGCTGGCTGGCGGCCGAAGTGACCGCGCGGCTCGCCGAAGTGGCGCCGCGCTGCACCGTTTCCCTGTTGTCGGTTGAACCGGCCATCGGCGCCGTGCGCCTGGCCCTCGCGGAGGCCGGCGGCGGCGTCCGCGTGCCTCCTTACCTTGACGCCTTCCGTGCCACACCGCAGTGAATATTGAACGTTTCGAGAACGAAGATGTCCTGGCCTCGACGCTCGCCATTCGCCTGATCGAAGCCATCTCCCTCAAACCCCGCATCGTCCTCGGGCTGCCGACCGGCCGCACGCCGGTGGCGCTCTATCGGGAGATCCGGTCGCGGAGCCATCGCGGGCACGTGGATTGGTCGCAGGTGCGCACCTTCAACCTCGACGAGTTCGTCGGCCTGGGCGCGGGGGACGCCGGCAGCTACCGTTCCTACATGCAGGCGGAGTTGTTCGATCACGTGCGCATCGAGCCGGTGAACATCGGGATGCTCAACGGCCGGGCGTTGAACCTGGCGGCGGAGTGCGCGCGCTACGAGCGCGCCATTGAAGTGGCCGGCGGCATCGACATCCAGATTCTCGGCATCGGCGCCAACGGCCACATCGGCTTCAACGAGCCGTGCGCCGCGCTCGACGCCGAGACCCACGTCGCCGCGCTCAAGGGCGAGACCCGCGCCTCGAACGTTGGACTGTTTGGCGGCGACCTCAGCCGGGTGCCGACCCACGCGCTCTCGATGGGCATGGCGACGATCCTTCACGCGCAGGAGATTGTGTTGATGGCGACGGGCGCGGAGAAGAGCGAAGCCGTGGCGGGCATGATCGACGGCCCGATCACGACGCAACTGCCGGCGTCGTTCCTGCAGTTGCATCCGCGCGTCACCGTGATGCTCGACCGCGGCGCGTCGCGCGGGCTGGCCTAGAGGGTTCCGGCGATCAGGGCTTTGAGGCGGGGCTCGATGTCTTCGCCGATCGCTTCGCGGATCAGGTCGTCGGACTTGCGCAGCCGGGTGACGGACTTGGCGTAGGTCAGCCCTGCCTTCTGCATCACGATGGCGACCTTCACGTTCCAATGCGCGCGCTTCAGGAGTTTGTCGGACTCGTCGTAGTCGAGGTCGGTCACGATGTGGACGATGCGGCGGGCGCGATCGCGGAGCTTCTCGGACCCGAGGGCATTCACGTCCACCATCAGGTTGCCGTAGGTCTTGCCGATCAGGATCATCGCCGACGTCGTCAGCATGTTGAGGACGAGTTTCGTCGCGGTGCCGGCCTTGAGCCGCGTCGAACCGGCGATGATTTCGGGGCCCACGGCCGGGGCAATGGTGAGGTCGACGAAGGCCTGCAGCTCGTTGCGCGGGTCGCAGGTCACGAACACGACGCGCGAGCCCGCCTTGCGGGCGCTGGTCAGCGCCCCGCGGACGAAGGGCGTCATGCCGCTGGCCGACACGCCGATGACGACGTCCTTCTTGGTGGGGTCGAGCCGGGTGATGGCGCGGGCGCCCTCCTCGTAGTTGTCTTCGGAGCCTTCCTTGGCGCGGATGATGGCGTTCTTGCCGCCGGCCATGATGCCCTGCACCAGCAGCGGGTTGGTCCCGAACGTCGGCGGCATCTCGGCCGATTCGACAACGCCCAGTCGCCCGCTGGTGCCGGCGCCCACGAACACCAGTCGGCCGCCCTTGCGCAGGGCCTTCGCGCACATGTCGGCGCCGAGCGCGATGCGGTCGCGCTCCTTCTGGACGGCGTTGAGCATGCGGCGGTCTTCGGCCAGCATCAGGTCAACAATGCCCCCGGCGTCGAGCTTGTCGATGTTGAGCGAAGCGGGATTAATGGCTTCGGTGGGGAGGGACTGCCATCTCGAACGTGTTACGGCCACTAGCGTGTCTCTATTGCGATCAAGGGAACAGCTGATGCTAGTCCCCGGTGTTCCCGCTGTCAATGACGCATCGGTCAAGAGATAGTAGCGTCCGGCTTCAGCCGGACTATCCTTCTGTGGTGAGCGCGCTGGTCGATGCCTATCTATCCCACCTGGCGGTGGAGCGGCGGCTGTCGCCCAATACGGTGGAAAGCTACGGCCGCGACCTCACCCAGTTGCTGCAATTCGCCGCCGGCCTGGAGAAGCCCGCCGAAGACCTCGACCGCCGCGCGCTCGAAGCGCTGGTCCGTCAGCTGATGGGCGAAGGGCGGGCGCCCAGGTCGGTGGCCCGTGCCGTGGCGTGCTTCCGCGGTTTCTACCGGTTTCTCGTGGTCTCGGGCCATCGCACCGTCAACCCGGCCGACGACTTGATCGCGCCGCGCGCCTGGAAGACGCTGCCGAAATTCCTGTCGGTGGACGACGTCGACAAGCTGCTGGCCGCGCCCGACACCTCGGCACCGCGTGGCATTCGCGACCGCGCGTTGATCGAGGTGCTCTACGCGACGGGCCTTCGCGTCTCGGAGCTGATCAACCTGAAACCACAGGACGTCAACCTCGAGAGCGGCTACCTGACCACGACGGGGAAGGGCCGCAAGCAGCGGCTGGTGCCGCTCGGCGACGAGGCGGCGTCGTGGGTGACCCGCTATCTCAAGGAGTCGCGCCCGGTCCTGTTGAAGAAGCGATCGTCGCCGCGGCTCTTCGTCAACGCCAACCGGGGCACCGGGCTCACGCGGGTCGGCTTCTGGAAGATCCTGAAAGCGTACGGCCTTCAAGCCGGGCTCACCGGCGCGCTCAGCCCCCACGTGCTGCGTCACTCGTTCGCCACGCATTTGCTGGAGCGCGGCGCCGACCTCCGCGCCATCCAGATGATGCTCGGCCACAGCGATCTCTCGACGACGCAGATCTATACGCATATCCTTGAGGCACGGCTCCGCGCGGTGTACGACCGGTGTCATCCGCGGACCTGACCTTTGCCACTAATGACGCGCCCAATCCGACCTCGCGCCCTCAAGGCGCTAGCCCTGCTCGCCGCCCTGGCCGCGTTGGCGGTGTGGGCGATACTGCCGCCCGCGGTGTTACCGGCACCGCCGCTCGCCGACGGCGGCGCCACGGCGCGCGGGGCGTATCACATGCACTCCGATCGATCGGACGGCAGCGCCTCCATCGACGAGATGGCCGCGGCGGCGCAACGCGCCGGCCTGCAGTTCATCATCGTCACCGACCACGGCGATGGCACGCGCCCGCCCGATGCGCCGGAGTATCGCCACGGCGTGCTGGTGATCGACGCGGTTGAGCTCAACACCTCGGGCGGACACCTGGTGGCCCTGGGCTTGCCGGCCACGCCGTATCCGTTCGCCGGCGCGGCGGCCGATGTGCTCGCGGACGTGCACCGTCTCGGCGGCGTCGGGTTTGCGGCGCACCCGGACTCGCCGCGGCCGTCGTTGCGCTGGGAACCGTGGGACGCGGCCGTGGACGGCATCGAGTGGGTCAACGCCGACAGCGGCTGGCGCGATGAGGCCGCCGGATCGCTGGCGCGTTCGGTGTTGAGCTACTGGTTCCGCTCGGCCGGCTCGATGGCGGCGTTGCTAGACCGGCCGGACGCCCTGCTCGAGCGGTGGGACGCCATGGGGCTCACGCGGTCCGTGCCGGCGCTGGCCGCCGCTGACGCGCACGCGCGCCTCGGCTTCCGGCAGAACACCGATCCCGATCTCTCGACCTTTCACATGCCAGTCCCCTCGTATGAGGCGGCGTTTCGCACCTTCTCCAACCACGTGGTGTTGGACCAGGCGTTGAGTGGAGACGGTGCGGCCGACGCGGCCGCCGTGCTTGGCGCCATCCGCCAGGGGCGCGCGTTTACGGTGCTCGATGCCCTGGCCACCCCTGGCGGGCTCGCATTCACGGCCACCGGCGGCGGCCAGACCGCGCGAATGGGCGACACGCTGGCGATCAGCGCCGACGTCACGCTGCGGGCGCGCATCAGCGGACCGCCCGGCACCACGCTGGTGATGCTGAGAAATGGCCAGCGGGTGCGGGACGCCGTGGCCATGGAACTCGAGGTCAATGCCGGGCGCGAGTCCGGCGTGTATCGCGTCGAGGCGCACGTGCCCGGCGCGCCCGGCACACCGGCCGTGCCGTGGATGCTCTCGAACCCGATCTACGTCGGCCTCGTGCGGAGCGTGGCCGCGGTCGATCCGCCCGCCGAGCCGGTGTCGCGGATTCCGGGGCGCACGGCGGAAGTTACCATCGAGAAGGGTGCGCGTGACCTCAGCGAGCTCGTGGAAGCGCAGGTGGATGATGCGCGCGATCGGCGATTTGCCGGCGAGCCGCCCATCGGCTGGCGATTCGGGCTCTCGCCCGGCGCGCCGGCCGGGCAGTTCGCCGCCGTGCAGCTGCCGACGATTGGCGGCCTCGGCGGTGTCGATCGGGTGCGGTTCATCGTCAAGGCCGCGGCGCCCATCCGGGCCTGGGTCCAACTGCGGACCGGCCGTGAGACGGAGCGGTGGGGAATGACCTTCTATGCCGACTCGACGACGAGGATGGTGGATTTGCCGCTGAGCGGGTTTCGCCCGATCGGCACGACCTCGAGCGCCGCACCGCCGCTCGATCGTGTGGACTCACTGCTGTTCGTGGTGGACACGCTGAACAGCCGCCCCGGCGCAACCGGTGCAATGACGATCTCGGAAGTCGCGTTCGTTCGCTGAAATGGTCCGCCTAAAGGCGGACGCCACATTGGCATGGTCCGGCTAAAGCCGGACACCACATCTCGAATGTAGCATCCGGCTTTAGCCGGATTAACAAGGCTTTGGCCGGATAGACCCTAGTGCCGGATGCCGTGCCGGACGCTCAGCTCCCAGATCATCAACGCGATGCCGAGGCCGAGCAGGCCGCCGCCGAGCCCCAGCCACGCCACCGCGTAGAAGAGCGGGTTGGTGCCGTAGCCGCCGCGTTCGAGCGACATGACCATCTGGATGAAGCCGGCCGGCAGGCAGACCATGGCCGCGATCAGGCACACGCCGGCGGCCACGTAGCGAATCGGCGACGGCTTTTGGGGCAGGGTCTGGGTCATGTGCGCACCGTCAGGAAAAGGACAGCGGCGGCGGCGCCGAAGATCAGGTTCGGGGCCCACGCCGCCAGCATTGGATCGAGCAGGCCGCCGGCGCCAAACGCCGCGAACACGCTGATCATCGTCCAGTAGACCAGCGCCAGCACGATGCCGATGCCAATGCCGTACATCGCGCCGCGCTTGCCGGTGGAGACCGCGAACGGCACCGCGATCAGCGTCATCACCAGCGTCACGAACGGGAACGCGACCTTGCGATACAGGCCGACCTCGTGCTCGAGCACGTTGTAGCCGCTGGCCCGCAACTCGGCGACGTAGGCGCGTAACTGGCCGAAGTTCATGAGGTCCGGCTCGCGGGCCTCGGTGACGAAGTAATCGGCGGCTTCGAGCGGCAGCGTCCGGTCGGCGAAGCGCGCGAAGTTCTTCACCTGCATCTTGGCGCCGAACTCCCGCGACCAGCCTTGTTCGAGGCGCCACTGCGGCACCGGGCCGTCAGGGCCGGCCACCGGCGCATACGTCGCCTTGGCCGCGAACACCCGCGACCGAATCGAGTGCGAGGCCTCGTCGAAGTTGAACACCGACAGGCTGTTCAGCTCCTGCCGGCGCGGATCGTAGAACTGGTAGTGATAGACCTCGCCGTTGCGGCCCACGATCCACTTGCGGTTCAACACGCCGAAGGTCTGCGGCGAGCCGGTCCGGATGATGTGCTTGAGCCGATCGGCGTTGCGGTTCGCGGTGGCGAGCACCCGTTCTTCCATCGCGAACAGGAGGGCGCTGGCCGCCAGCGCGAACACGACCAGCGGCAGCGCCGTGCGATACAGGCTGATGCCGCAGGCGCGCATCACGATCAACTCGCTGTTCTTGGTGAGCAACCCGATGGTCACCAGCGCCGAGAGCAGCACCGCCAGCGCGAGGATGTAGGTCAGCCACAGCGGCGTGGACCAGAACAGGAACTGCGCGAGCATGCCGAGCGAGGTCTGGCCCTTGAACCACTTGTCCGACAGGTCCACGAACGTCGAGATGTAGAACAGCCCGAGGATGCCGACCGTGGTCATGCCGAGGATGCGCAGGTACTGCTTCGCCAGGTAGACATCCAGCAGGCGCGGGCCCGGCAACGAGAACTGCGGCACCTTGAAGACGACGCCCACCCGGCGGCGCCCGCCGGGTGAAGCCGCCGCCGCGACCGTCGCCGCCAACTCGTCGCTCGCCGGCGGCGTCGCCGCGGCGCGCCGGGTGAACCACCGCGGCAGCGAAATCCGGATGGGGGAGTCGGCGGTCTTGGCGCGCGATACCAGCATGGCCAGGCCCACCGCGCCGAGCACGAAATTCGGCAGCCACATCGCGAGCCAGGCCGGGATCAGGTGGCCCTTCGCCATCGCCTCGCCGCCGTACATGATCACGTAGTAGGTGAAGATCACGCCGATGCCGAGCACGAACGCCGCCAGCTTGCCGTCCTTGCGATGGCTGGCGCCGAGCGCGAGCCCGAGGATGCCGAACACGAAGCACGCCACCGGAATGGAGAACTTCTTGTGGATCTCCATGATCTGGTTGTGCGGCGAGAGTCCTTGCGCGCGCATCTCTTCGCCCTTGGCGTGCAGTTCCTCGACCGACAGCTCGCGATCGCCGCGCGTGGGGCCCTGGCGGGGAAACACGCTTTCCGGATCCAGCGTCACGATGGTGCTGTCGAACCGGAGGACTTCGTAGGCCGACGGGTCCTGCATCTTGGTGGCGTGGCGCGTGCCTTCTTCCAGCACCATCTGGATGGTCTTGGCGTTGCGATCGACCAGCATGCGTCCGCGCTTGGCGAGGTAGACCACCGGCTGGGCCGGGTTCGAGGTATTGGCCGCCAGCACGTCCTGCCAGCCGACGCCGCCGAGCGGCACTTCGTTGACGTAGAGCACGATGCCGGGGAAGTCTTCGAAAAAGACGCGCGGCCGCACCTCGCCTTCCGCGCGGTCCATCACGATCTTGGTGGAGAGCTCGCGAAACGTCTGGTTGGCGTCGGGCATCGCCTTGAGCAGCACCCACGACGACAGCCCCCAGCAGATCACGCCGATGAACAGGATGGGTTGCAGCAGGCGGTACGGGCTCACGCCGCACGCCATCAGCACCACGACTTCGCGATCCGCCGACAGCCGGCCCAGGCCGACCAGGATGCCGATCAGCAGCGCCATCGGGATGGTGAGGGCCGCCACCGACGGCACCAGCGTCGCCATCAGCTGCAGAAGCGTCCCCCACGGCACGCCCTTCGCAATCATCTGCTCGGCCAGACCGATGATGTTGGGGATAATCAGGATGAACGTGAACACCAGCAAGGCAATCAGGAACGGCGGGACGATTTCCCGAATGACATACCGGTCGATGACACGCATTCGCATGGGGCTGGGCTGCCCCCATTATTGCCCATGGTGAACCTCGCGCTGCTCTGGCACATGCACCAGCCCTACTACGAGGACCTGGCGACGGGGGAGCACATCCTCCCGTGGGTGCGGCTGCACGCCATCAAGGACTACTGGGGCATGGTGGCCCTGCTCGAGGAATTCCCCGGCGTCCGCGTCACCTTCAACCTCGTCCCCTCGCTCATCGTCCAGGTCCAGGCCTTTGCCGGGGACCGGGCCCGCGACCGGCATCTCGTGCTCGGCCTCAAGCCGGCCCGTGACCTGACCGAAGACGAGGCCCGCTGGCTGGTGGCCAACGGGTTCCACGCGCCGTACGAGCGGATGATCCGTCCTTTTCCGCGCTATGCCGAGCTCCACGCCATCCGCCAGGCCCGCCAGCCGTTCTCGCCGGACGACCTGGGCGACCTGCAGGTCTGGCACAAGCTGGCCTGGATGGATCCGGACTGGCTCGCGCGCGATGCGCGGCTCCTCGCCCTGGTCGCGAGGGACCGCGGCTACACCGAAGCCGACAAGGCCGCGCTCCGTGAGATCGAACTCGAGCTGCTCAGCCTCGTGGTGCCCGCGTACCGCGAGGCGAGCGAGCGCGGCCAGGTCGAATTATCGTGCTCGCCGTTCTACCACCCGATCCTGCCGCTGCTGTGCGACTCGGACACGGCGCTGCGCACGCATCCGAACTGGGGCCGGCCGCGCACGCGGTTGGTCCGCCCGGACGATGCGCGGGCGCAGGTGGAGCGGGCGCTGTCGTTTCACGAAGCGACGTTCGGCCGGCGTCCCTCTGGAATGTGGCCCTCCGAGGGGTCGGTGTCGGACGAGGCCGTGGCCGTGATGGCCGGCGCCGGCGTGCGGTGGCTGGCGACCGACGAAGACATCCTGTCGCGTTCGCTCGGCGCGGCGATGCCGCGCGACGGCTTCGGCCACGCCGTGCGGGCCGACCTCCTGTATCGCCCGTATCGCGTGGGCCCGCAGGGGCCGGTCGCATTGTTCAGGGATCACGCGTTGTCGGATCGCATCGGCTTTCACTACCAGTCGTGGGACGCGGACGCCGCCGCTGCCGATTTCGTCGAGCGCGTGCGCGAGGCCGGCCGCCGGTTCAGCGCCGCCACCGGCGGGGAAGACGCGACGGTCAGCGTGATCCTCGATGGCGAGAACGCCTGGGAGCACTACCCAGGCGGCGGACGCCCGTTCCTGCGCGCGCTCTATGGCGCGCTCACCGCCGCCGCCGACATCCGCACGGTCACCATGGCCGAGGCGGCGAAGGGCCCGGCCGCGCCGCTGCGGTCCATCTATCCGGGCTCCTGGATTAACGCCGACTTCTACATCTGGATTGGCCATCGCGACGACCACCGCGCCTGGTCGCAGCTGGCCGAGGCCCGCGCCGTCTTCGACCGCGAGTCGGCGTCGGTGCCGGCCGCGGACCGCGACCGGGCATTCGAGGAACTGCTCATCGCCGAAGGCAGCGACTGGTTCTGGTGGTACGGCGACGACCACTCATCCGATCACGACCGCGACTTCGACGACCTGTTCCGCCGCCATTTGCGAAATGCCTATTCGGCGCTTGGGGTCGCGGTTCCTGATGAGCTCCACGCCTCGAACATCTCCACCGGCCCCGCGCCGGATTCGCTGCGGCCCACCGGCCGGGTGTCGGTCCGGCTCGACGGCCGGGAGACCAGCTTCTTCGAGTGGGCGGGGGCGGCCCGGCTGCCGCTGAGCCGGCCGGCCGGCGCCATGCACGAGGTGGCGCCGACGTCGCGGATCGCCGACGTGCTGGTGGCGTTCGGCACCGACGGCACCTTGTGCCTTCGACTTTCAGGTCCGGCGATCGTGGACCTGATGGCCTCGAGCTCGGTGAGCCTGGCGGTCGTGGTTTCGAGCCCCGGAATCCGGGTGGTCCCGGTCCAGTCGGCATGGGTCTCAGTGGATGAGCTGGTCGAGGTGGTGATTCCGATCGATCGGCTGGAGGCGATCCCGGGTCACAACCTCGCGTTCGGGATCCAGGTCCGCGACCGTTCCGGCGCCGTGCTCGAAGCCTTGCCGCATGCCGGTTCGTGGACGGTCGTCGCTCCCGAATCTGGTTCGGCGTCCGCCGACTGGCATCTCTAGGGCAGTTGCCCGGCAATCCGGCATAAACCGCCAACAAACCTTCCACAGGCGTGTTTCGTTAGCAATAAGACATAGGTCTGATAATACATCTTATGTTAACTAACTGGCCTGAAGCCCCCTCTACTTCGGGTGCTTCAGTTCCTGAAGAATGTTCTCGAGCGCGGCAATCACCTCGTCCTTGCTCGCGTTCTTCTTGTTGAAGCTGAGGCGCAGGTTGAAGGCCTTGCTGGGCGGCCTGAACGCAAACACGAATGCCTTGGGACGTCCAGGTTTGACCTTCTGAGTGTCCTTGCGGAGTTGTTCGCGGGTGGCGCCCTGGCTGGCGATCTTCTCGACCAGCGCCAGCATCTTCTGCGGGTCTCCCTGGCGGACCACCTGCAGCAGCAACGACCGGCTGGTGATGCCCGCCAGGCGGCACACCTTCCGGACCTCGGGCGGGATGCCGTTGAGCGACAAGCCCTCCGTAATCGAGGTGCGCGACTTCCCCAGCCGCTTCGCCAAATCCTCGTGGGTGTAGCCGCAGCGCTGGGCCAAGGCCTGCATGGCCTCGGATTCTTCGAACGGCGTCAGGTCCTTGCGCTGGATGTTCTCGACCAGGGCCAGTTCGAGCATCTCGCGGTCGTCGACGTCACGGATGACGACCGGTAGCTCGGTCAGCCCGGCCTGGACCGAGGCGTGGTAGCGGCGCTCGCCGGCGATGATCTGGTAGCGCGGCCCGCGCTGGCGGACCACGAGCGGCTCGATGATCCCCTTTTCGGTGACCGACGAGATGAGCTCGGCCAGGTCGCCCATGGCCTGGCGCGGCTGGTCGGGGTTGGGGTCGATCTGGTCGATCGGCACCATGCGTCCGACCGGGGCTCCGGCCGAGGCGGCCAGGGTTTCGACGTAGTGCGCGTCGTGGCGCATCCGCAGGTTGTCTGGCAATCCGCGAGGCTTAGGCACGGTCGATCACCTCCTCACACAAACTGTAGTACTCGGTGGCGCCCGATGATTCGGGCGCGAACGTGAAAATCGATTCCCGGTAGGCCGGGCTTTCTTCGAGCCGCACGCTCTTGCTGATCACAGTGCGGAAGACCTTGTCGCCGAACACCTTTCGGATCTGCTCCTGGATGTCGCGCGCCAAGGCGGTGCGTTTGTCGTGCATGGTGATGACCACGCCCAGGATCTGCAGCTCGGGGTTCGGCCGCTGGCGGACCTTCTCGATGGTCTCCAGTAAATCGTCGGTGCCTTCGAGCGCGAAGTACGACGACTGAATCGGGATCAGCAAGTGCGTGGACGCGACCAGCGCGTTGATGGTCAGCAGGCCCAGAGCCGGCGGACAGTCGATCACGACGTTGGCGAACTGCTGTTCCAGCTTGGCCAGTTCGTCCTTCAACCGGAACGGCGCGTCGAGCTCGCCGACCAGCCGCGACTCCAGCTTGGCCAGCGCGATGCGGGCCGGCGCGATCCAGAGGTTCGGCACCGTTGCCGGGACGATCACGTCGGCGAGTTGGACGGTGTTGTCCACGAAGACGTCATACATGCTCCGCGTGGCGGTGCGGATGTCGAGGAACGACATGCTGCTGTTGCCTTGCGGATCGAGGTCGATGAGCAGCGTCGGCTTGCCGCGCATGGCAAGGGCGGCTGCGAGGTTGATGGCGGTGGTGGTCTTACCCACGCCGCCTTTTTGGTTGGCAATACTGAGAATCATCGAGCAGGGTTGTGAGGGTGCGCGAGCATTCTAGCAGGAAGACGCGAATTTCGTGATCTCGTGATTTGTTGATGTGGAGATGTGAGGGGAAATACCAGGAGGTAAAGCCAAGGTGGTGTGTGGTTTAGCGAAATTGTCGGCCCGCCGACAATCACTAAACCACCAAATCACCAGATCACGAGATCCGTTTACATCTTGTATTTGCCCATGTCGTCCGGGTCGAGCTGCTCGAGCCATTGCTGCAGGCGGTCGCTGTCCTGCTTCTCGTTCGACAGGTCCACGGTCTTGGCGTGGTCGATGACCTTCTCGTCCACCAGGATCGGTGCCCGCGTCCGCAGCGCCAGCGCGATGGCGTCGCTCGGCCGCGCGTCGATCGCCACCGGACCGAGCGGGGTCAGGAGGTGGATCATCGCGTAGAAGGTGTTCTCCTTCAGGTCGCACACCACGATCTTGTCGACCGTGGCCTGCAGGTCCTGGATGATGTTGCGCAGCAGGTCGTGCGTCATCGGCCGCGGCGTCTGGATGTTTTCGATCTGCAGCGCGATCGCGTTGGCCTCGAACACGCCCACCCAGATCGGCAACACCTTCTGCCCGTCGCTGTCGCGCAGGATGATGATGGGCATGTTGGTGATGGGGTCGACCATCAACCCCTTGATGTTCATTTCGATCATTACGTTCGCCTCCGCCTGCGCTCGCCAGTTATCTGGCGAGCTATGGCGAGACCCCATCAGTGTGGGGCCCCTATTGCCTGTCCCCAGACCGAGTTCGGTCCGGTTCGTTGTATCGTCACGTCAACCAGCCGTCCCAGCCACTCCGGCGGTCCTGGAAAGTTGACCACCGTGTTGCCGCCGGTGCGGCCCGTCAGTTCCCATTCCCGCCGCCGGCTCGTCGCGTCCACCAGTACTTGCTGTGTCGTGCCAATCGACCGCTGGAAGAGGTTCGATTGGACCGACCGCTGAAGTGACTGCAAGGCCACGATCCGTCGCGTCTTCTCTTCGTCCGTCACATCGTCCGGCATCCGCTTCGAGGCCAGCGTGTTGGGACGCTCCGAGTACTTGAACGAGAACATGCTGTGGTAGCCGACCGCTTCGGTCAGGCTCAGCGTCTCGTCGAAGTCGGCTGCCGTCTCCCCTGGGAAGCCAACAATCATATCGGTCGATAGCTGCACGTTCGGGATAGCCGCGCGAATGCGTGCAACCAGATCCAGGTACTCCTCGCGAGTGTGGCGCCGCCGCATCATCGCCAGCACGCGCGACGATCCGGACTGCACGGGCAGGTGCAGGTGCTTGCAGACTTTGGGCAGGTCGCGAACGGCGGCGATCACGCGGTCGCTGGTGTGCCGCGGATGCGGGCTGGCGAAGCGGATGCGATCGATGCCGGGCACCTCGTGCACCGCTTCGAGCAGTGCCGGGAAATCGCACGACGGATCGTCCGGGGCCTGGTAGTGATTCACGATTTGTCCGAGTAGCTGCACTTCGCGGCGGCCGCTGCCGGCGGCTTCGCGCACGTCATTCAAGATCTCGGCTCGTGACCGCATTCGCTCGTGCCCGCGGGTATACGGCACGACACAGAAAGCGCAGAAATCGTTGCAGCCCTCGATGATTGTCACGTAGGAACGGACGGGATCGCCGCGCCGGACGATGCCCAGCGGGAACGAGGGTTCCTCGTACGGATTGTCGATGGCGATTCGAGGAGCGGCCTTCGCGACCGCGTCCTTGACCAGCATCGGCAGCATCTTGATCTGCTGCGTGCCGACCACCAGGTCCACGCCGCGCCCTTTCTTCAGGAGCTGGCCGCCTTCCTGTTGCGCGACGCAGCCGGCGACCACCACCATCGGGTCGCGGCCGGTCTCGCGGCCCATCTCCTTGATCTCGCCGAGGCGGGTGTAGAGCTTGTCTTCGGCGCGCTCGCGCACGCTGCAGGTGTTGATGACGACCAGGTCGGCGTCCAGGTCTGACTCGGCCCGGTCGTAGCCGGACTGCTCGAGCAGGCCCGCCATCCGTTCCGAGTCGTGCACGTTCATCTGGCAGCCGTGGGTCTCGATGAAGTACTTCATTTCAGTTTCGCTTTCGCCCGTCGCGGACTTTCGCCTTTCGCTTTCGCCGGTGCTTCACCTTTCGCCTGCGAGTTGGCGAGCAGCTCGCGGGCGCTTTCGAGCGCCTTCACGCCGGCGGCTGCCCCGCCCATCATCCGCGCCACCTCCGCCACGCGGTCGTCGTCTTTCAGGCGGGTAACGCTGGTCACGGTCCGGCTGCCCTGCACGCGCTTCTCGATCAGGAAATGGGTCCGGCCGCAGGCGGCAATTTGCGGCAGGTGCGTGATGCACAGGACCTGGAAGCGGTCGCCCAGCGCCGCCAGCTTGTCGCCGACCACGCTCGCCACTCGCCCGCCGATGCCGGCATCCACCTCGTCGAAGATCAGGGTCTTGCCCTGCATGCCACCTTTGGCGCCGAGGGTCTTGAGCGCCAGCATCACGCGTGACAACTCGCCGCCGGAAACGATCCGGGCCAGCGGCCGGAGTTCCTCGCCGACGTTGGGAGACAGGAAGAACTCGCCGGCATCAATGCCCGCGTCGGTCCACTTGTCTTCGGACTCGCTACTGGTGAGCCGCACCTCGAATCGGGTCTTGGCCATCGCCAGGTCCGCAAGCTCGGTCTCGATACTCTTGCCAAACCGCCCCGCCGCTTCCCGGCGCCTCGCCGACAGCTCGCGCGCGTCGGCCAGGAACCGGCGGCCGGCGTCGAGCAACTGCTGTTCGATCTCAGCGACGGTGGACTGTCCGCCGGTCAGGGCCTGGTGTTCGGCCGCCAGCCGATCGCGGCGGGCAATCGCGTCTTCGAGCGTCCCGCCGTGCTTGCGCTTGAGCCGCTCGATCAATGCCAGCCGATCCTCGACCTGCTGCAGCCGGCCGGGCGAGGCGTCGATGCCGTCGGCGAAGTCGCGGAGCGTGAAGGCCAGGTCCTCGAGCTGCGCCTTGATGCCGTCGCGCGCGTCCAGGTAGGGCGCGAACTTCGGGTCGATGGCCGCCAGTTCCCCTACCCTTTTCCAGACGCGGCCGAGGGCGCCCAGCGCCGCGGACTCCGTGTCGTAGAGCTCGGCGTAGCCCTCATTGCAGAGGCGGTGAATGGTGTCGGCGCTCCGCAGCAACTGGCGGTCGGCGGCCAGCGTCTCGTCTTCGCCGGCCTGGAGGTTCGCCTTCTGCAGTTCGCCCAGTTGGAACTCAACCAGGTCCAGCCGCGCGGCCCGCTCGCGGTCGTCCATCCGCAAGCGATCGAGTTGCTCGCGAAACGCGCGCACGGCGGCAAAGGCGGCCGCGACCCGGCCGCGCGGCGCGTCGAGTCCCGCCCACGTGTCGAGCAACGCCAGGTGCTGGGAGGGGTCGAGCAACTGTTGATGTTCGTGCTGGCCGTGGAGCTCGACCAGCCGGTTCGACAGGTCCTTCAGCGCCGCCGCGGTGGCGAGGGCGCCGTTGATGAAGGCGCGGCTACGTCCCTGCGAGGTGATCTCGCGCCGGACGATCAGCTCGTCGCCCTCGGCGGTTTCGAAGATCGCCTCGACGGTGGCGATGTCTTCACCGGTGCGGATGAGGTCCTGAGTGGCGCGGCCGCCGAGCAGCAAGCCGACAGCCTCGACGAGAATGGACTTGCCGGCGCCGGTCTCGCCGGTGAGGATGTTGAACGATTGTTCAAAATCGACCGCAACCGACTCGATGACCGCGAGGTTGCGGATGGCGAGGTAGCGGATCATGCGGGTGGCGCCTCGTGTTGCGGGAATCCCTTTGGCGAGCGGAACTGCCATCGTATCATGGGTTTGACAGAATTTCGCGGGGCGTGCTACGGTTGCACAGAACGGCGCTTCCCAGCGCGCATTTTCCCCATTGGAACGGATTCGGAGGCTTTGTTGCCGACGCCTGGATCGATTGTCCTGGCATTGCAACTCGAGGGTGGTCTTCCGCCCGTTCGAGCGGCTGCCGGGGATTTCGCGGATCTGATTTTTTCCGCCAGCCCCATCGTCAAGTTCGTGATGGTGCTCCTCCTCCTCTTCTCGGTGATCTCGTGGGGAATCATCCTCTACAAGCTCTGGGCCTACCGAGGCATTGAGAAGCAGACGGCCACGTTCATCGAGGTGTTCCGCAAGAGCGCCAAGTTCTCCGAGGTCCAGGCCGTGTGCCCGTCGCTGGCGCTCAGCCCGCTCGTCGGGATGTTCCAGGCCGGCTACGCCGAGTTGACCGCCCAGTTGCGGTTATCTCAGCCGGCGGCCAGTCCCGGAACGCCGGCGGCGCGTCCTACCTTGAAGAGCATTACGGCGGTGGATCGCGCGTTGCTGCGCGCCTCGTCCATCGAAGTGAACAAGCTCGAGAAGCGGGTGACGTTTCTCGCCACGACGGCGAGCATCACGCCGTTCATCGGGCTGTTCGGAACGGTGTGGGGCATCATGACGGCGTTCATGAACATCGGCGCGCAAGGGTCCACCGATCTGGCGGTGGTCAGCACGCCCATTGCCGAAGCGCTGATCGCCACCGCGCTCGGCCTGTTCGCCGCCATCCCGGCCGTCTACTTCTACAACCACTTCACCTCGAAGGTGAAGACCTACGCCTCGGAAATGGACGACTTCGCGCTGGAGTTCCTGAACATTTCTGAGAGGAACTTTACCTAGTGCCGAAGGTTGCGGCCCCACCCGACGCCAACACCGGCCGCCGCCGTGGCCGGCGCGTGTCCACGTCGCTGGCGGAGATCAACGTGGTCCCGCTCGTGGACGTGATGCTGGTCCTGCTCATCATCTTCATGGTGGCGGCACCGATGATGCAAAAGGGCATCGAGGTGAAGCTGCCGGTGTCGCGCCGCGCCGACAAGATGACCCAGGCCCGGCCGTACATCACCGTGCCGCTGTCGTATCGATCCGATCGTCGCGTGATGATCGATGCGGAGGCCGTCAGCGCCGACGTGCTGGCCGAACGCATGCGCCAGTTGATGGAGAACCGCAACGACAAGGACGTGTTCTTGCGCGGTGACGCCGGCGTGCAGCTGCAGGAACTCTTCGAGGTCATCGACCACCTGAAGGCCGGTGGCGTCCAGGGCGTGGGCATCGTCGCCCAGCAGCGGGCGGGGCAATAACGATGGATGCCGTCTCCGAGGTGCTGGCGGCGCGGACGCTCAAGTCCGACGGCCTCAACTCGATGCTCGGCTGGTCGGCGGTCGGCCACCTGTTGCTGGTGGCGGCGGTGGCGTTCGTGCCCGCGGCCTGGTTTGGCTCCGCCAACCAGGAACCCGAAGTGATCATGCAAATCAGCCTCGGCGGTGCGCCGGGTCCGCGCGACGGCGGGCTGGCCACGCTCGGCGGCCGCGCCATCCAGCAGGCGGTGCCGGTGGAAACGAAGAAGGCGATCGAGCCGGTGCGCCCGCCTGCCGCGCAAACGCCGGCGATGATTGAGCCGACGAAGGCGCCGCCCCGCAAGACGCCGGACAACAAGGTGGACGCGAAAGACCCGCGCAGCCGCATCCCGACCAAGGGCGCCGAGGTGCGGGAGGGGTCGGCCGTGGCCGAGACCGGCGGCAAGGGCCAGGGCTTCGGCCTGTCGGCCGGCGGCGGTGGCGTGGGCGCCACACTCGACGTCGCCAACTTCTGCTGCCCGGAGTATCTGTCGACGATGCTCGATTTGATCAACCGCAATTGGAGCGCGAAACAACAGGCCAGGGGCACGACCTACATGCGGTTCGTGATCCAGAAGGACGGGCGGATCGCCGACGCCACGGTCGAGCGGACCAGCGGCGACGCCGGCCTCGACTACATCTCGCAGCGCGCGCTCGTGCTCACCAAGCTGCCGCCGTTGCCCGCCGGCTACGACCAGCAGGCGCTCACGGTTCACCTGATCTTTCCGTACGGACAATGACATGACGCAATTCACTCACCCACTCACACGAGCTGTGGCGTCCGCCTTCAGGCGGACCTATGTGGCATCCGGCTTCAGCCGGATTTCTCCTGCCTTGTTGGCGCTGGTCATCGTGGCCTCAGCCGCCATCCTGGCGCAGCCCACCTTCGCCAAGGCTACGGCGGGCAAGCAGTCCGCGGCACCGCCTGCGCAGGGCCAGCAGCCGACCAGCGTCGAGTTGCGGCTGACCGGCGAGCCCGGCACGCCGCCGCGGCTGGCGGTCCCGGACCTGCTCGCGTTGTCGCCCGACCGCGAGACGCAGGAAGCGGCGAAGACCATCAGCGAGGTGCTGTGGGACGACATCAACTTCGAGCGCGAGTTCAACGTGATTCCGCGCGACACCTACAAGTCGATCCCGGCCGCCGGGTCGATTGACGCGGTGCCCTTCGATCGCTGGCGTGAACTGGGTGCCGACGGCGTGATCATCGGCACGGTGCAGAAGACGCCGGCCGGCATCCGCGTCGAGATGCGCCTCTATAACGTCCGCGCCCGGCAGTCGGCTTACGGCCGCGAGTACACGGGCTCGGCCGCCAATCCCCGGATCTACGCGCACACCATGGCCGACGAACTCCATGACTCGCAGCGGGGCCTGCGCGGCGTGGCGAAGACCAAGCTGGCGTTCATCTCGGACCGCAACCGCGAGGCGGTGCTCGCCACCGTCGAGAAGCGCGACGTCAAGGAAGTGTTCATCGCCGATTACGACGGCGCCAACCAGCGCCGCATCACCATCAATCGCACCATGAACCTGTATCCGAGCTGGTCTCCGGACGGCCGGTCGATCGTCTACACGTCGTACCGCTCGGGGGTCCCGGACCTGGTGATCTCGAACATCTACGCCGGGACGATGGAGTCGCCGACCAAGGGGGTAGGACAGAACTGGCTGCCGGTGTTTTCGCCTGACGGCTCGCGCCTGGCGTTCACCTCGAGCCGCGACGGCAATTCCGAGCTCTACGTGAGCAACCGCGATGGCTCGAACCTGGTGCGGCTGACCAACAACCCGTCGATCGACACCACCCCGACCTGGTCGCCAACCGGCACCCAGATCGCGTTCACCTCCGACCGCCGCGGCCAGCCGCAGATTTTCGTCGTCAACACCGACGGCACCGGGCTGCGGCAAATCTCGTTCGAGTCGTATGCCGACCGTCCCACCTGGTCGCCGGCGCCGTACAACGAGATTGCCTTCTCGGCGCGCACCGGGCCCGGCTTCGATATCAAGATCCTGGGCATTGCCACCGGCGAGACGCGACAGATCACCTTCGGTGAGGGCACGAATGAAAGCCCGGCCTGGTCGCCCAATGGCCGACACCTGGCGTTCATGTCGACGCGAGCGGGTCGCAGCCAGATCTTCACGGTCGATCGCGACGGGCGCAACCTGCGGCAGATCACGAGGGATGGCAACAACCAGACGCCGAATTGGTCGCAGTAATAAGGTGCCTAAAGTGCCTAAAGTGCTTGGGTGCCACGGTGCCAAGTGCGGATTGTTTGATTTGAGGTCAGCTTATGACACGAAAAGCGAATGCGATGATGGTTCTGGCGGTTCTGTTGTCGGTCGTGGTCGGGGCGTGTTCGAAGAAGGCGCCGCCCGTGGCGCGGCCGATGCCGCCGCCGTCCGCGACCGGGACGACCACCCCGCCGCCCTCTCCACCGCCCCCGCCGAGCCCGGTGGCCGAGCCGGTGCCGGTGCCGCCCATGCCGGTGGAAGACACCATCGGTTCGAAGTCGCTCGATGATCTCAATCGCGACTCGCCGCTCAAGCCGCTGTTCTTCGACCTTGACAGCTCGGACGTCAGCGCCGACGGCCAGCAGGTGCTGCAGGCCAACGCCGCCGTGCTGAAAAAGTACCCGGCGTGGCAAGTGACCATTGAAGGCCACTGCGACGAGCGCGGTACGGCCGAGTACAACCTGGCCCTCGGCGAGCGCCGCGCGCTGGCCGCCCGGACCTACCTGGTGTCGCTCGGCATCCCGGCCGACAAGGTCAAGACCGTCAGCTACGGGAAGGAATTCCCATTCGACGCCGGCCACGATGATGCCGCCTGGGGCAAGAACCGGCGCGCGCATTTCGTGATCACGGCAAAGTAAGATGGGGCGTATGTCTCGACGACTGCCAGCCGGCATCCTTGCCCTGACCTCGGCCCTCCTGCTGGCGTCGCCCGCGGCGGCGCAGTCGCGCCGCGAAATGCAGATGATGGCCGACATCCGCATGCTGCAGGAACAGACGCAGCAGATGCAGCAACAACTGCAGGCGGCGCTCGACGCCCTCAACGCGCAGTTGAAGGCGATCGCGTCCCGCGTCGACGAGCAGGCCGCCGCCACCCGCAAGTCGTTCGCCGACCAGAAGCTCGCCGTCGATCAGTTCGGCACCGACCTGCGCGTGGTCCGCGAGCGCATCGACGAGAGCAACGTCCGCATCACCAGCCTGTCGCAGGAAGTCGAGGCCCTGCGGCTGGCGATGCCGCAGATGACGGCGGCCCCCGCCGACCCCGTGGACCCCGGCGCGCCGCCGGTCAGCGACGTCCAAGCGCCGCAATCCCAGGCGCCGCCGGTCACCATGTCGCCGGGCATGTCGCCGCAGCGCCTGTTCAGCACGGCGCTCGCCGACTTCACCGCCGGCCAGTGGACGCTGTGCATCGACGGCTTCAACACCTATCTCAAGAGCTTTGCCCGCACCGACGCCGCCGACGACGCGCAGTGGTACATCGGCGACTGCTACTACTCCGACGGCAAGTTCACCGAGGCGATTGACGCCTACGGCCGGGTCATCACCGGCTACCCGAAGGGCGACCGCGTCCCGGACGCGTATTACAAGATGGGCCTGGCCCTCGAGCGCATGAAACAATACGACCGCGCCCGCGAGGCGTGGGAATCATTGACCAGGCTGTTCCCGGATTCGGACCTGGCGCGGCTGGCCAAGCAGCGACTCGACGGGTTGGCCCGGGCCAAGCCGCCGGGCGACGATCAGTAATTCCGTACCAGTAACTTCGACGACAGCGACCGAAGAGCGATTGAGAGTGAGAAAGGCGACCTGACATGGGCAGTGTGAACAAAGTGATTCTGGTGGGCAATCTCGGCAAGGACGCCGAAGTGCGCGTGACACCAGGCGGACAGTCGGTGGCGAGCTTCAGCATCGCGACCACCGAGAACTGGACGTCGAAGGAAGGCGAGAAGAAGGAACAGACCGAGTGGCACCGCATTGTCCTGTGGGGCAAGACGGCCGACTCGCTGCAGCCCTACCTCGTGAAGGGCAAGCAGATTTATCTCGAAGGCCGCCTGCAGACACGTCAGTGGGAGAAGGAAGGCCAGAAGCACTACACGACCGAGGTCAAGGCCGACAAGATCGTCCTGCTCGGTGGTGGCCCCGGCCGCGGCGGCGAGCGTCAGGTCGAGCGCGGCGGCGACGCCGGCTACCAGGACCCGATGCGCGACCCGGCCCCGGTCACCGACGACGACATTCCGTTCTAGGTCCCTTTCCTTCCGTAGCGATCCTCGAGCCGGACCACGTCGTCCGTCTCGGGGGTCGAGACTTCCAGCACATCCGAGTCTTCAATCGCCGTCATGCGATGCACGGTCGGCGGCGTCACGTGCACGGCTTCGCCCGGGCCCATTTCGGTCGCGACCAGCTTGCCGTCGACTTCCCGCTCGAACAGAATCTTCCCCGACCACACGAAGATGGTCTCGTCCTTCTTGTTGTGGTACTGCAGGCTGAGGGCATGGCCCTTGTTGATGTGGATCTGCTTGCCGACGTAGCGGTCGGTACGCGCCCACCACAGTTCGTAGCCCCACGGTTTTTCGACGCGATGTAACGGTTCAATCACGACAACGGACTCCTTTGAATGGCAGACGCGGCCAGCGCGTCGAACAAGTACTGTTCGATCTCCGCGGCAGTGGCCAGCCGCAGGGCGTGGCCGGCCAGCCGCCGCGCTTCGGCGGCGCTCAGTTCCTCGATGACATGGCGAACGATGGGGATGGCGCCGGGCGTCATGCTGAACTCGGTGAGGCCCAGCCCCACGAGCAGCCCGACCAGCGCCGGGTCCGAGGCCATCTCGCCGCACAGCGACACGGGGATGTGGTGGCGGGTCGCGGCCCGCCGCACCATCCGGATCAGGCGAAGCACCGCCGGGTGCAACGGCTCGTAGAGGTCCGACACGCGATCGTCGGTGCGATCCACGGCCAGGCAGTAGGCGATCAGATCGTTGGTGCCGATGGTGAAGAAGTCCACCTCCGGCGCCAGCAGGTCCGCGGCCAGGGCCGCGGATGGCACCTCGATCATCGCGCCGACCTTGATCTGGGCGGGATCGATCCGCACGCCCTCGGTCCGGCTGAAGCCGGACACTACATCGTCCAGCATCGCGCGGGCCTGGCGCACTTCCTCGACGGCGGTCACGAACGGGAACATGATGCGCAACGGTCCGTGCGCCGACGCCCGCACCAGCGCGCGCAGCTGCGTGCGCAGCACCGCCGGGTTGGCGAGCCCGAGGCGCAGGCCGCGCAGGCCGGGACGCGTCCGCCGGCGTTCGGGCGCCCGGCCCGGGCCGGCAAAGTGCCGTTCGTCGAGGTCGAAGGTGCGGATGGTGACCGGCCGCGGTGCGACCTGCTCGATCAGGCTGCGATAGAGCGCGTACTGGTCGTTTTCGGTGACGCTCTCGATCGGCCGGCCCGACAGCATGAACTCCGATCGGTAGAGGCCGACACCCTCGGCGCCGTGCTCGTTGAGGAACGGCAGGTCCTCGAGCAGCTCGATATTGGCCTCGAGGCGGATGCGAACGCCGTCGGTGGTCAAGACCGGTCCGGTCTCGGCCTCGCGCATCCCCCGCCGGCGCGGGCGCGTGGCGCGCCGGTGCGCTTCGTCGATCTGCTCGGCCGTTGGCGCCACGATCAGCTCGCCGGTGGTGCCGTCGAGCACGACCGGCGTGCCGGCGGCGATGCGCAGCGACGCGTCGTGCAGCCCGACGATCGCCGGCACCTTCAGCGATCGCGCCAGGATGGCGGTGTGGTAGGTGCGGCTGCCGGCGTCGGTGGCAAACGCCTGCACGCGCGACCAGTCGAGCTGCGCGGCGATGGAGGCGGTGAGTTCGTCGGCGATCAGCACGGACGGCCCGTCGATCTGGCTGAGCAGTTCCTTCGGGCCCTTGGCGCCGTGCCGGAGGTTGAGCCGCAGGCGCCCGGCGACGTCGGCGACATCGGTCTCGCGCTCGCGGAGGTAGGGATCCTCCATCGCCATGAACACGTGGTAGAGCTCTTCGTAGGCGCGGTGCACGGCCCACGCGGCGTTGACGCGCTCGCCGCGGACGATGGCTTCCGCCCGTCCGACCAGCATCGGGTCGTCCAGCATCAGTAACTGCGCGTCGAACAGCGCGGCCAGTTCGCTGCCGGGGCCGTGCTCCACGCGCGCCTTGATGTCCTGCAGTTGCTGCTTCGACGCCGCCTGCGCGCGCAGCAGCGCGGCCACTTCCTGCTCCACCCGATCGGGGGGAATGGGAAACCGCATCACCTCGGTGCGCTGGGTCAGGACCACCGCGCGGCCGAGGACGACGCCGGGTGACACGCCAATACCGGTCAGGCGTTCCACAGCTCTTCTCCAAATCCGCCTTCGACCAGGCGGCACAATGCTTCTGCGGCTTCGGCCTCGTCGGGGCCGTCAGCGGTGATGACGATGCTCGCGCCGGGGGCGGCGGCGAGCAACAGGATGCCCATGATGCTCTTGCCGTCCATGGTCCGGCCGTCACGCGAGACGCGGATGTGTGATGAGAACCGGGTCGCCAGGTGCACGAATTTCGCCGCCGCACGCGCATGCAGCCCGAGGCGGTTGCGAATCACGCACGCGCTGGTGGTCATGTGGCAGGACCGTTGCCAGTCGCTCCCTTTGCACCGTCTGCAGCGTCGGCCCCGGTCGTCCCGTTGATGAGATCCGACGCCACCCAGATGGCGTTGCGTCCGTGCTCGCGCAAGAGCCGGGCGATATCGGTGAGGCGCGCGCCCTCCTGCAGGCTGGCGGCCTTGATCAGCATGGGCAGGTTGACGCCGGTGACCACTTCGACGGCATCTTCCTTGAGGAAGGTGATGGCGAGGTTGGCCGGGGTGCCGCCGAACATGTCGGTGGCCAGCAGCACGCCGCCCGGCCGCTTGACGCGCTCGATCGCCGCGGCAATGGCCTCGCGCGCGTCCTGCACGTCTTCATGCCAGCCGATCGAGACCGCCGAGAATTGCGGCAGGTCGCCGACAATGGTTTCCGCGGCGTTGACCAATTCGGTGGCCAACTGACCGTGAGTGACAACGACCACGCCTATCATCGGGCTCCCTTCGCCAGGTCGCGATGCACGACGCGTGCCGACACGCCCTTCAGATCCGAGAGTTCACGCTTGAGCGCCTCGGCCACGTAGACCGAGCGGTGGCGGCCGCCGGTGCAGCCGATGGCCACGGTCAGGTACGATTTCCCTTCCTGCACGTAGAGCGGCACCATCCATCGCAGCAGCGACGACAGGCGCTTGATCGCCGCGCGCGCGACCGGCTGGCGGCGAATGTAGGCGGCCACCGCCGGGTCGCGTCCGGTCTGTGGACGCAGCGCCGGCACCCAGTGCGGGTTCTTGAGGAAGCGGACGTCGAACACCAGGTCGGCCTCCGCCGGCGGCCCGTTCTGGAACCCGAAACTGAGGAAGGTCAGCACCAGCTTCGAGGCCTGCTTCTGCCCGGACACCAGCTCGCGCAGCGCCTGCCGGAGTTCGTGGACGTTGAGCTTCGAGGTGTCCACGACCTTGTCGGCCATGCTGCGAATGGTCCGCAGCGAGGCGCGCTCCTCGGCCAGGCCCTCGGTGATGGGCCGATCGGGCGCCAGCGGGTGCGGCCGCCGCGTCTCGCTGAAACGCCGGACCAGCTCGGCCTGGCCGGCTTCGAGGAAGATCAGCTTCGCGCGGAGGTGCTTGTTGGTCTTGAGCTTGCGATAGACCCGCGGGAAGTCGCTGACGAAGCGCGACTCGCGGACGTCCATCACCACTGCGACGCGGTTGTGCTCGGTCTGCCGCTCGCTGAGCTCCGCCATCACCGGCAGCAGCGACACCGGCAGGTTGTCGACGCAGTAGTAGCCGAGGTCCTCGAGCGCGCGAATCGCCTGCGACTTGCCCGATCCCGACAGGCCGGTGAGCACGATGAAGCGGGCCCAGCTCATGGGCGAGCGGGCCTTGCTCACAGTTCCTCGTCCTCTTCCAGGTGCCTGGATGCCGAGGTGCCCGGGTGCTGGTGTGCCGAGGCGTTCAACAGGCCGGCGTCGAGGCGCTTGACCAGCTCGCGCGCGGCGTTGATGCCGCGCATGCGCAGCAGCTGGTTCCGCGCCGCCACTTCGACCAGGATGGCGAGGTTGCGTCCGGGCGCCACCGGCATGCGGATCAACGGCACCTTGAGGCCGATCAGGTCGTAGACCGCATCATCCAACCCCAGGCGGTCGTACTCGAGGTCGGGATCCCAGCGATCGAGCTGCACCACCAGCTCGACGCGCTTCGAGGTGCGCGTCGACGCCACGCCGAACAGGTCGCGGATGTTGATCAGGCCGAGGCCGCGGACCTCCATGTGGTGGCGGGTCAGCTCCGGGCAGGCGCCGATCACGATTGACTCGGCGCGGCGCCGCACTTCCACCGTGTCGTCGGCGACCAGCCGATGGCCGCGGACCACGAGGTCGAGCGCGCACTCGCTCTTGCCGATGCCGCTCTCGCCGACGATCAGCACGCCCAGGCCGAGAATGTCGAGCAGCACGCCGTGGATCATCTCGCGGGCGGCGAGCCGGTCCTCGAGAATCGCGGTCAGCTTGCCGATGGCGGTGGCGGTCGGCACCGTCGTGCGCAGCACGGGCACGTCGGCGCGCTCGCCCTCGAGCGCCACTTCGGGCGGCAGCTCGGCGCCGCCGGTGATCAGCAGGCACGGCAGCGATTCGTTGAAGCACTTGCTCAGGGCGAGACGCCGCGCGCCCGGCTCCATGCTCTCCAGGAAGCGCACTTCGCTGTCGCCGAACAGCAGGATGCGTCCGGCCTGCAGGTATTCGTGGAAGCCGGCCAGGGCGAGGCCGGTCTTCTGGATGTAAGGGCTGGTGATGTGCCGTTCGAGCCCGTTGGCGCCGGCCAGCAGTTCGATCGACAAGCCGACCGATTCGGGCCGTGCGTCGAGCAGGCCGCGTACGGTGATGGCCGGGGTGATGGACATCGTCTCGCGCAAGTCCCGGCGGGCATGGGCCCCGCCTCGTTGACTTCTAGAACAGCACCTTCCGCTGGTTGGAGGTCGGAATCTTCAGCTCTTCCCGGTACTTCGCGATGGTGCGCCGCGCCAGCATCAGACCCTCCCGCTGCAGGATGTTGACGATCTTCGAGTCGCTGAGCGGCTTCTTGGGGTCCTCGCCCTCGATGATCTTCTTGATCCGGTTCTTGATGGTCACCGACGACACCGCGTCGCCGTACGAGCTGCTGATGCCGCTGTGGAAGAAGTACTTCATTTCGAACACGCCCTGGGGCGTGTGCATGTACTTGTTGGTGACCACGCGGCTGACGGTCGATTCGTGCATGCCGATGTCGTTGGCGACGTCGCGCAAGACCAGCGGCCGCAGGTGCTCGATGCCGTGATCGAGGAAGTCGCGCTGGAACGTGCAGATGCTGGTGGCCACCTTGTGGATGGTCTTCTGCCGCTGCTCCACCGACTTAATCAGCCACAGCGCCGAGCGGAACTTGTCTTTCACGTAGGCGCGCGTCTCGTCGTTGTTCTCGGCCGCGCCCTTGTCGAGCAGGCGGCGGTAGGTCGGGCTGATCCGCAGTTGCGGCAGGCCGTCTTCGTTCAGCACCGCGACGTACTGATCCTCGACCTTGACGATGTAGACGTCGGGAATGACGTACTGCGACGGCTGCGGGTTGAAGCGGCTGCCCGGCTTGGGGTCGAGGTGCTGGATGATCTCGATGTGACCCTTCAGCTCTTCGAGCGTCAGCCCCAGCTTGCGGGCCAGGTCCGGCATCTGGTGGTTGTGCAGCAGGCGCAGGTGCTCGGAGACGATCTTCTCCGTGGGCGTGCCTTCGAGGTGCAGGTGCTTGATCTGCAGCGTCAGGCATTCCTGCAGGTCGCGGGCCGCCACGCCGATGGGGTCGAAGCCCTGGATCAGGCGCAGCGCCTTCTCCACTTCGTCTACCGGCCAGGGCCCCATCGAGGCGATTTCATCCACCGACGCCACCAGGTAGCCGTCGTCGTCGAGGTTGCCGATGATCGCTTCGCCAATCTCGCGGTTGACGTCGGCCTCGGACTGCAGGGACAGCTGCCATTCGAGATGGTCGGTCAGCGACGAGCTGGTCGACAGTGTGTTCTCGATCGGCGGCAGTTCCTTGACCTCCTGCGGCGCCCGCGGGCGGTAGCCGTCGTCCAGGTAATCGCCGAAGAAGTACTCGTAGTCGGCGTCGTCCCAGGAATCGGTCTTGTCGGCCTTGGCCTTGTCTTCGCTCTCTTTTTCGGCAGCCGGCTGCGCCTCCGCGGCCTGGAGGTCCTCGGTGGGGACTTCCTCGAGCAGCGGGTTCTCGACGACCTCCTGGTTGAGGAGATCCGCGAGTTCCAATGTCGACATTGGAAGAAGCTTGATCGCCTGCTGCAGCGACGGCGTCAGGATCAGCTTTTGCGCGAGTCTGGTTTGGAGCTTCTGCTGAATGGCCATGTCCGGCTCTTACAATCTTAGTCCAGCCGGAAATCCGTCCCGAGGTAAATCCGACGGACTTCCTCGTCCGCGGCCAGCGCCGCCGGGGTGCCGCTCCTGAAAATGGCCCCGTCGGTGACGATGTAGGCGCGGTCGGTGATCTTCAGGGTCTGCAGCACGTTGTGGTCGGTAATCAGGATGCCGATGCCGCGATCCCGGAGGTGGAAGATGATCTTCTGGATCTCGGTGACCGCAATCGGATCGATGCCCGCGAACGGCTCGTCCAGGAGGATGAACCGCGGGTTCATGACCAGGGCGCGGGTAATCTCGGCGCGCCGGCGCTCGCCCCCAGACAGGGTGTAGGCGGGCGAATTGGCGAGCGGTGTCAGCCCGAGCTCGGCCAGCAGCTCGCGCAGGCGCGTCCGCCGATCGGCGGCATTCAGGTCCAGCGTTTCGAGGATGGCGAGAATGTTCTGCTCGACGGTCAGGCCGCGGAAGATCGACGGCTCCTGCGGCAGGTAGCCGATGCCCTTGCGCGCGCGGACGTACATCGGGTCGTCGGTGACGTCCTTGCCGTCGAGCAGGACGCGCCCGGCGTCCGGCGAGGTCAGGCCGACCGTCATGTAGAACGTCGTCGTCTTGCCGGCGCCGTTGGGGCCCAGCAGCCCGACGACCTCGCCCGAGTTCACTTCAAGGCTCACGCCGCGCACCACCGTGCGGCCGCCGTATGACTTGGTCAGTTCGTGTGTGCGAAGGGTCGAAGGCATCAGTTGGAGGCGCTACTTGGGCGGCGTTGCGGCGCACTTGCCGCCGCCCTTCGTCTGCGTGCGGACTTCGTTGTTGCCGTCGACTTGGACTCTATCGGACGCCTTGAAGAAGGTCAACGTCTTGCCGCTCAATTCCTGGCAGTCGGCGTCGATCATGGTGACCGGCGACCCGAGGACGACGTATTTCTCGTCCGCCGGCACGTACGACAACCGCGCCCCGGTGACGGTCCGCTTGTCGACGATGGCGGTGACTTTGTCGGTGGCCTCGAGGCGCGTCAGGCTGTTCTCGTCTGGCGCCAGCACGATCTCGATCTTCTCCGCATGCAGGTTGCCGGACTCCCCATCCAGTTGCGCGGCGGTCTCGTAGACGGCGCGGCGGGCCTGGTCGGTGTAGGTGAACGAACCGCCGCGCGCAATGGTCGGCGGGGCCGCGCTGCCGGCGGGCGCATCCTTGCGGACAATGGCGAGCGTGGTGACCACCTTGCCGACCGCGATCAAGTCGCCCTTGGTCTCGTCGATCGTCAGGGTGTCGGCGTTGATCTGCGTCTGGCCCTGCAGCAGGCGGGCCTGGCCCTTGTACTCACCGCGGCGAGTCACCTCGTCGTAGGTCAACGAATCGGCAATCACGTTGACCGGGTCCTTGTCGCCCAATAACCCGGGCCGCTTCCCGGCCGGTGCGTTGCCGGTGGGCTTGCGGGGCGGCTGCAGCGCACTCCTGACCTTGCCGGTGGCCACCATCTTCCTGGGGTCCAGGGTGAGGTCGATGGCGTCGGCATCAATCGTCAAGGTGTCGTCCTTGATGCGGGGACCGGCCGCGCCCTCCTTGCCACTGAGCGCGAGGGTGCCGGCCGTGATCCGGTAGCGCGCCTGGTTGCTCGTCGCGGTCAGCGGGCCGTCGGTGAACTGGAACCGGCCGGCGAACGTGGCTTCCTGCAGGGCGCCCGAAGCCGGCTCGAGCGAGGCCTCCAGGCTCTGCGCGCTGGCCACGCGCGCGCCCTGGGTCCTGGTGGCGGCCTCGGCGTAGTTCACGCCTTCCTGGAACTTCATCAACGACAGGCCCTGCGCGCCGCCCGCCGCGGTGAGGACGTTTGAGCGGATGGTGCGGGCCGAGGTGTCTTTGGTGGCCGGGAGCGTGACCGTCACCGACTGCCGCGCCGCCAGGCTTCTGACGCTGCCGTCCGGGTCCAGTGCGATGTCGAGGAACTCGCCGCTCAGCCGCTGTCCGGCCACGCCGCCCTTCCCCGCCAGCTGAATCGCGCTCTGGCCGGCCAGGGTCGCGTTCTGCAGCGTCCGCCCATCGTCTCCGTAATCGAGGTTCATGTCGCGGGCGGCCATCGACTGCAGCGCGCCCATGCCGGTGCCGCCGGTGACGCGCGAGTCACCGCGCAGTTCGATCAGGTCCGGCTCGTCGCGATCGGGGAACAGGTGGACGACCGCCTCGCCGGCGTCAATCAGCTGCCCTTCCCGATCCATGTGCATGGTGCGCTCGAAACGCATGTAGCGATCGGTCCGCGCAAAGCCGAACGCGCCGGCGGTCACCTCCATCGCGCCCGCGGTGCCTTCGGGCGCGAAATGCACGTTGGCCTGATCGAGGAGCCACAGGGTGTTGCGTTGTTGGTCAAAGGTGAAGCCGACGCCGGTGCCCGACATGCGGCCGCGCGTGAAGCGGACCGCGCCCGGCGCGCGCACGATCTTCTCCGCATCGGTGTAGGTGGCTTCTTCACTGAACGCGGTGAGGCCGTCGTTGGTCTCGAGCTTGACCTCGCCCTTCACCTCGAAGGAGCTCTGGTCCTTGCCGACCCGGGCCTCCTTGCCGGTGATCACGAAGTTGCGGCCGCCGCGGTTGTCGACCATCACCTTGACGCCGAGCAGCTTGGTCTCGCCGCTCTGATAGGTGACCTGGCCCTGGAACTCGATCCGCAGATCCTGGCGGGCGCCCTTGAGCTGGATGACATCGCCGCCGCGCGTCTCCACGGTGGCCGCGGGATCGAGCCGCTCGACCGGCGGCGGAGCCACGCGCACCTCACGGGGCCGCAGCGAGTAGGCCACCGCGCCGACCACGCCGATGGCGACCAGCGCCAGCGCCGCACGCGCGCGTTTCTGCCAGGGAGTCACAACTCAGATTGTACCAATAGACCAGGGCCGCAGATGACACAGATGACACAGACCATGACGATTAACCATTCAGGCCGGCATGGCCCGGCCCGCTCACGAGGGGGTTGACATCCTACATCCCAACGGATGTAGGATGCCTACATGCCGAGAACCGTGCGCTACAAGAGCCGGATGGACCTGATGCAAGGAACCCTCGACCTGATCATCCTGCAGACGTTGAGGCGCGGGCCGCAGCATGGCTACGGTATCAGCCAGGCAATCAACGCCGCGTCCCGCGAGGCCTTCAAGGCGGAAACGGGCACGCTCTATCCGGCCCTGCACCGGCTCGAGGAGCGAGGCTGGATTGCTTCCGAGTGGAAGACCTCCGACAACAAGCAGCGGGCCAACTACTACAAGCTCACTGCAGCGGGGCGCAAGCGCCTCGCCAGTGAACAGTCCCGCTGGCTCCAGCTCGTCGAGGCCATGGCGTCGCTGATGTCGGTGCGGGATCATGAAGCGTAAGGATCGCGAGCAGAGGCTGGCCGAGGAGATCGAGTCGCACCTTGCGATGGCGACGCGCGATCGCATCGAGCGCGGGGAGTCGCCGGAGGAGGCCCGACAGGCCGCACTCCTGGAGTTCGGTAACGTGCCGCTCGTGGCCCAGACGACCCGGGAGACGTGGTCGTGGGTTCGGCTAGAGCAGCTGCTCCAGGACCTGCGATTTGGCGCGCGGATCCTCTGGCATTCCCCGGCGCTAAGCCTGACGGCCGTGTTGCTGGTTGCCTTGGTGGTCGGCGGTAACACGACGGTGTATTCCGTCGTGCGCGGCGTGCTCACCAGTCCAGCGCGTGGCGTCCTCGCCGAGCGCCTGGTCACGATCAAGCACACGGAACCCGGTCGGATGCTGAGCGACCCGTACGTGAGCTATCCGAATTATCGCGATTACGCCTCCCAGTCCACGACCGTGCGCGGCCTGGCCGGCTGGGCCGACGAACGGCTGACCGTTGGCGTCGCGTCCGGCAGTTTCGCCCACTTCGGCGCGCTGGTGACGGCCAACTATATCGAGACCCTCGGTGTGGCGATTGCGGCGGGCCGGCGGTTTCGACCGGACGATGACCAGGCGCGCGACGGACTGGTCGCGATCGTCAGCGACCGCTTCTGGCGCGAGCGACTGCAAGGAGCCCCCGAAGCCATCGGCCAGCCGATCACCGTCAACGGGCGTGTGGCCACCGTCGTCGGAGTGACCGCCGGTGGCTTCCGAGGCGCCACCCTCACGCCAGGTGAGGATCTATGGCTGCCGCTCACGCCGTATTACCAGGCGATCGGCAGCGGCGCCGTCCTGCAGAATCGGGGACAGTGGCTGGTGCTGATGGCCGGGCAGCTGGCGCCGGGGGCATCGCTGGCCGGCGCGGGCGCCGAGTTCGCCGCGATGGCCGACCAGTTGCGCGCGGCCCACCCCGCCGACCTCAAGGATGCCCGAACCGTAGTCAGTGACTACTCCGCCGCCGCTCTCCTCCCGGTTGCCGTGATGGCGCCGCGGTTCCTCGCCCTCTTCAGTGTGGTGACACTAATCACCCTCCTGATCGTATCGGCCAATGTGGCCAACCTGATGCTGAGCCGCTCGGTCATGCGGCAGCGTGATACCGCGGTGCGCCAGTCTCTCGGCGCCTCGCGCACCCGTATCGTTCGAATGCTGGTCGCCGAAGGCGTGGCGGTCTCGGCGGCGGCGTGGGTGGCCGCGTCCCTGTTCGCCTGGTGGACCGCCCGGGTGCTGATTCGCGTAGTCGAACCCCAGGCGGGCGTGCTCGGCGAGATCAAGCCCGACTGGCAGGTGGCGGCATACGCCATGGGGCTGGCGATGGTGGCGACCGTTGCCTTCACGACGGCCCCGGCATTGCGGACGTGGCGGCTGCAGGTGCTGCCGTGGCTGCGCAGCGGCGAGCCCGGTGTCGCGCCGGGCCGGTCGAAACTGTCGAGCGCGCTGGTCGTGATGCAGCTGGCCTTCTCGGTGTTACTCCTCACCAGCGCGGGCCTGGCGTATCGGTCGTTGTCGTTGCTCGATAGTGGCCAACCGGGTTTCAATACCGACAACCTATTGCTGGTGACCGTGCGCGCGGGCCGGGCGGGAGCGTATGTGACGGCCGCGCCGAGCGCCGCCGAGCGCGACGCCGGGTTTGCGCTGATCGCACGCATGCACGAACGATTGGGCGCCTTGGGTGACGTCGCGGCGGTGACCTACTCGCGGCGAGTCCCCAACGGCAATTTCATTGGCACCAGCCCGGTGGCGCGCGATGCTGAGGTGAAGCCGACGCCCGCAGTCATTCGGCCGGTCGGCCCGGATTATTTGCGCGCGCTTGGCCTGGCGCCGAGCGCGGGCCGCGAGATCACGATGGCGGACCGGCGCGGCAGCGCCCGCGTCGCGGTGATCAACCAACACCTGGCCGCGGAGCTGTTTGGCGTGCAGTCGCCGCTCGGCCACACGTTGTTGGTTGGCGATCGCCGGCAGCCGGCAGAAGTGATCGGGGTTGCGCCGAACGCGCTCTATGACGGCCCGTCGCATGATGAGCGGCCACGCTATCTGTTCCTCGCGCAGCAGCAGGCCGACGGCGATCCGCCAGTGGATCCCACCTTCTACATCCGCCATCGCGGCAGCCTCGAAAGCACGACCGCAGCGGCGAGCCGGGCGCTGGCCGGCGTCGACGCCAGCGTCCCGATCGTCACCATGTCGACCATGAACGCGCGTCTCCAAAGCGTGACGGTGCTGGAGCGCATGATCGCCAGGCTGCTGATGGCGTTCGCGGTGGCGTCGCTGGTAGTTGCCGCTTTAGGGCAGTACGCGGTGGCCATGTTCAACACGCGCCGCCGGACGAAGGACTTCGGCGTGCGAATGGCGATTGGCGCCTCATCTTCGCAGATCCAGCGCGACGTCATTGCCGAGGCCTTGCGGCTCACATGGCGGGGCCTGGTTCTCGGGTTCGTCCTCAGCGCTGGTGCCGGCTTTGCCGCCAGAAGCGTGTTGTTTGGCGTTACGCCTACCGACCCGCTCACTTACGCCGCCGTGTTCGCCGTCCTGGCGACGGCGTCAGTCGCGGCGTCGTACCTCCCGGCATGGCGCGCCGGACGCGTCAACGTGGTGGAGGCGCTCCGGCAGGAGTGAGCCGCAGAGCGGCCATCATCTGTGACGAGGCGTTGGAACCGGGTATCGCCGCTTTGTGCGGACCCAGCCACTTGGAGGTGAAGAGGGTGTGAGACCAGACTCACTGCGGCGACTCGTTTAGACAGGATTCTGAATGTAGATGAATCGGCGTCTAATCTGCGTCTAATCGGTGGCTGTCTTGGTACCTGTGGCTGTCTTGGTCTCTGCGGCCCGGAAGTCTTCCAGTCGCAACTCCACGTACTTCTCGCCGCGGAACTCGTTCTCTTCCACGGTGTAGGCGATCTCGACGCCGCTCTTCTGCGCGGTGAGGTTGGGCTCCCGCTCGGCGGCATTCCACTGGATGGCGCGGAGCACGCGGCTGTCCTGCTTCACGCTCATCTTCAGGTGGCGGTCCTTGAGGATGCGCGGCCCGTCGACGACTGACACCGGGCCGGTGTGGAAGCGCGGCTTCGGGTTGCTGGGACCGAACGGCGCCAGCGCCGCGAACTCGGCCACCACGCGATCGGTCAGCTCGTTCAACTTGAGCGGCCCGTCGAGCCAGAGGCGCGGCCGCAGGTCGTCGGGCCCGAGGCAGTTGTCGGCGTACGCGTTCACGGCGTGGCGGAATTCCTTGATCCGCGCCGCTTCGAGCTGCAGTCCGGCGGCCTGCTTGTGGCCACCGAATCGCCCGAGCATGGGCGCGCAGGATTCAAGGGCGCCCAGCATGTCGAAGCCCGGGATGCTGCGGCAGGAGCCGTGCGCGACACCGTCTTCGATGGAGAGGACAATCGCCGGCCGGTAGAAGGCGTCCACCAGCTTCGAGGCGACAATGCCGATCACGCCGCGGTGCCAGCCCTCGCCCGCCACCACCAGCACGCCGCGCGAGCCGATGTCGGGGTCCGATTCCACGATCTTCTTCGCCTTGGCGAGGATGTCCTGATCCTCCTGCCGCCGGCGGGTGTTCTCGGACTCGAGCTGATCCGCCAGCGCCTTCGCCTCTTCCCCCATCGCGTCATCCGAGGCGAGGAGCAGGCGCGTGGCGATGTCGGGCGTGCTCATGCGGCCCGCGGCGTTGATGCGAGGCGCCACCATGAAGCCGATGTGGTAACTGTCGATGGTCTTACCGGTGAGGCCGGCGGCTTCGAACAGCGCGCGCAGGCCCACCTTGTGCGGGCCCTTGGTCAGCATCTGCAGGCCGAGCTTGGCGATCACGCGGTTCTCGCCGATCAGCGGCACCACGTCGGCCAGCGTGCCGATGGCGGCAATCTTGACGAAGGCCGGCAGCCACGCCGATTTGCCGGTGCGGTGGCACAGCGCCTGCACGAGCTTGAGCGCCACGCCGACGCCGGCGAGGTTCTTGTCGGGATAGCTGCAGTCGTGGCGCTTCGGGTTGACCACGGCGAAGGCGTCGGGCAGCTCGCTGTCGGGTTCGTGGTGGTCGGTGATGATCAGGTCGACGCCGAGGTCGCGGGCCCGCCGCGCCGCGTCGGCACCGCGAATGCCGCAGTCTACCGACACGATCAGCTTGACGCCTTCGGCGTGCAGGCGATCGATGGTCGCGGGCTGCAGCCCGTAGCCGTCGGTCAGCCGTTCCGGAATGAAGTGGCCGACGTCGGCGCCGAGCAGTTCCAGCGCCCGCCGCAGGATGACCGTGGAGGTGATGCCGTCGACGTCGTAGTCTCCGTGGATCGCGATGCGTTCCTTGGCGGCGATGGCGGCGAGCAGCCGGTCGGCCGCCTTGCCCACGTCGGTCAGCAGGAACGGGTCGAGCAACTGATCCAGCGACGGCTTCAGGAAGCGCGCGGCATCGTCCGGGTTGGTGAGCCCGCGAATGGCGAGCAGCCGCGCCGTGACCGGCGACACGCCGAGCACACGGGTCAGTTCAAGGGCCTGCGCGGCGTCGTGCGGCCGGGTATTCCAGATTGGGGGAACGGCCACGCTTACGCTTCGACGATGCCGACGGAACCCATCTTGCGGAACTTCGCGTAGCGCTGGTCGAGCCGCTCCTGCACGCCGAGCGCCGAGACCTCGGCCAACGATCGCTGCAGCGCCACGTCGAGCAGCGCCGCGGCCTGGTTGGGGTTGGTGTGGGCGCCGCCGACCGGTTCCAGCACGATTTCGTCGATGACCTCGAGCCGCAGCAAGTCGGGCGCCGTGATCTTGAGGGCCTCGGCGGCTTCCACCTTCTTGGCCGAGTCGCGCCAGAGAATGGCGGCGCAGCCTTCGGGCGGGATCACGCTGTAGATGGCGAACTCGTGCATCAGGATGCGGTCGCCGACGGCCAGGCCCAGGGCGCCGCCGCTGCCGCCTTCACCGTGCACGATCACGATCACCGGCACTTCGAGCATCGCCATCTCGCGCAGGTTCATGGCAATGGCCTCGGCGACGCCGCGCTCCTCGGATTCAATGCCCGGGTAGGCCGCCGGAGTGTCAACAAACGAGATGATCGGCCGGCCGAACTTCTGCGCCATTTCCATGGTCCGCAGCGCCTTGCGATAGCCATCCGGCCGCGCGTAGCCGAAGTTCCGGTAGATTTTCTGCTTGGTGTCGCTGCCCTTCTGGTGGCCGACAATGAGCACCGGCTCGCCCTTGTAGAAGGCGGTGCCGGTGACAATGGCGTGGTCGTCGGCGAACTTGCGGTCGCCGTGCAGCTCGACGAAGTCGGTGAACAGGCGCTCGACGTAGTCGAGCGTGGTGGGCCGGCCCGGGTGCCGCGCCACCTGGACCCGCTGCCAGGGCGTCAGGTTCTTGTAGAGCTCGCCGCGAATGGCGTCGACGCGTTTCTCGAGGCGCGCGATCTCGCGGTCGCGGTCGTCGCTCACGGCGAGCGTTGACAGCGCCTCGATCTCTTTCAGCAGGACGGCAATCGGTTCTTCGAATTCGAGCAGGTCGGGCATGGTGTCAGGAATACACGGTCACTGAGCCTGGGCCGCAGATACGTTCGACGTCTGCGACAAACTGTTCCGACGTGCGCACGCGAATGGACTGCGTGACCTCGGCGCGGACGATGACGTGCCGCGCGCCGCCGTTCAGTTCCACTTCGACCGCCACCGGGCGGTCGCCGCGGTGCTTGGCCATCAGCTCCCACAGCGCTTCAATCGTCTCACGCGGGCAGGTGGCCTTCAACCGGATCCTGACCCCGCGCGACAGCCGCTCCTTGAGCAGGGCCAGGGGCAGGATGTCGGTGCACTGGAAGCGGGAGTTCTCCTCGTCGCGCTCGAACTTGCCGCGCACGAGCAGCAGCGCGCCGTTCTCGATCAACTGGCGGTGCTTGCCGTACATCTCTGGGAACACGACCACTTCGACGGCGCCCTGGTGATCTTCCAGGGTGAACACGCACATCGGGTCGCCCTTCTTGGTCTTCAGGCCGCGGAAGCCCCCGACGATGCCACCCACATACACATCGTCGATGACCAGGCGTCCCGGCGCGCCATCGACGCCCTCGGGAATGTCGCTCAGGGTGAGGTCGCCCACGGTCTTGGCGCCGAAGGCGCGGAGGTCGTCGGCGTGGCGATCGATCGGGTGGCCGCTGAGGTAGAGGCCCAGGGCCTCCTTCTCGTGCGCCAGCAACTCCATTTCGGTCCAGGGTGGCGCGTCCGGCAGCCGGATGATGGAGAGGCCGCCCTCTTCCCCGCCGCCAAACAAGTCGGCCTGGCCCTGTTCCTTGTCCCGCTGGGTGCGGTTGCCGTGCTCGATGGCGCTGTCGACCGCGCCGAACAGCTTGGCGCGGCCGGCCACGAGCGGCACGCCCTGCGGGATCAGGCTGTCGCACGCTCCTGAGCGGACCAGCGCTTCGAGCACCTTCTTGTTGACGAGGCGCAGGTCGAGCTCTTCGCACAGCTGATGGACCGAGGTGATGCGCCCGGTGCGCTCGCGGACCTCGATCAGGCTGCGGATGGCGCCTTCGCCGAGGCCCTTGATGGCCGTCAACCCGAAGCGCACGCCCTCGGGGACCACCGTGAAGTGCAGCTGGCTCTCGTTGATGTCGGGCGGCAGCACCTGGATGCCGCGCTCGCGCGATTCGCTGATGTAGACGGCGAGTTTCTCGGTGTTCGCGGCTTCGATGGTCAGCAGCGCCGCGGCGAAGTGCTTCGGGAAGTTCGCCTTGAGGTACGCCGTCTGGTAGGCCAGGAACGCGTAGGCGGTGGAGTGCGACTTGTTGAAGCCGTAGCCCGCGAAGAACTCCATCAGCTCGAAGATCTTGCTGGCCTTCTTCTCGTTGACGTTCTTGGCCAGCGCGCCGCTCATGAAGGCCTCGCGCTGCTTGGCCATGACCTTGGGGTCTTTCTTGCCCATGGCCTTGCGGAGCACGTCGGACTGGCCCATGGTGAACCCGGCGACCACCGAGGCCATGCGCATGACCTGTTCCTGGTAGGCGATGACGCCGTAGGTGTCGGCGAGGATCGGCTCGAGGGACGGCAGGTCGTATTTCACCTGGCTGCGGCCGGCCTTGCGGTTGATGTAGTCGTCCACCATGCCGCCCTTGAGCGGGCCGGGCCGGTAGAGGGCGTTCATCGCGATCAGGTCTTCGAGCCGCTGCGGCTTGGCCCGGCGCAGGATCTCGCGCATGCCCGAGCTTTCGAACTGGAAGATGCCGTAGGTCTGGCCGTCCACGAACAGCTGATAGGTCCGGGCGTCGTCGAGCGGGATGTTGTCGATGTCGAGCACGGTCCCTTCCGTGCGCTTGATCTCCGACAACGCGTCCTGGATCAGCGTCAGCGTGCTCAGGCCCAGGAAGTCCATCTTCAGGAGGCCGACGCGCTCGACTTCCTTCATCGCCCACTGGGTCGTGATTTCGTCGCGGTTGCTCTTGTAGAGCGGCGCGTAGTCGGTGATCGGCCCGGGCGCGATCACCACGCCGGCGGCGTGGACGCCGGCGTTCCTGGACACGCCCTCGAGCCGCTTCCCCATCTCGAGCAGGTCGTTGACGCGCGAGTCGTTCTTCGCCATGTCGCGAAGCACTGGGTTCTCAGCCAGTGCCTTCTCCAGCGTCATGTCGAGCGCCGGCGGAATCTGCTTGGCAATGCGATCGACGTCCGCGTACGGCATGTCCATCACGCGGCCGACGTCGCGGATGACCGCCTTCGCCTTCATGGTGCCGAAGGTGATGATCTGCGAGACGTTCTCGCGGCCGTACTTCGCCGTGACGTACTCGATCACTTCCCCACGGCGGCGCTCGCAGAAGTCAACGTCGATATCGGGCAGCGACACGCGCTCGGGGTTCAGGAAGCGCTCGAAAATCAGGTCGTAGTGGAGGGGATCGACGTCGGTGATGCGCAGCGCCCACGCCACCAGGCTGCCGGCGGCGGAGCCGCGGCCCGGCCCGACCGGGATGCCGTGGTCGCGCGCGTAGCGGATGAAATCCCACACGATCATGAAGTACCCGGGGTACTCCATCTTCTTGATCATGGCGATCTCATAGACCAGCCGCTCGTCGTATTCCGCGATGGTGTGCCGAAGCTGGTCCTTCTCGTCCAGCTGCCGGAGCCGCTCGAGCCGCTGTTGGTAGCCCTCGCGCACCACGTGCTCGAAGTAGTCGTCCAGCGTGTAGCCTTCGGGCACCGCGAACTTCGGCAGGTGGTTCTGGCCCTGCGGAATGGTCACGTTGCAGCGCTCGGCGATGAGCAGCGTGTTCTTCATCGCCTCCGGATAGTCGCCGAACACCTCGGCCATCTGCGCCGCGGTCTTCAGGAAGAACTGGTCGCCGTGATACTTCAGGCGATTGACGTCGTTCACCGACTTGCCGGTGCCGATGCACAGCAGGATGTCGTGCGGCTTGTGGTCGCCGTGGCGCAGGTAGTGCACGTCGTTGGTGACCACCAGCGGCATGTCGAGGTCGCGAGCGATCGGGATCAGGCCGTTGTTGACGATGCGCTGTTCCTCGATGCCCTGGAACTGCATCTCGAGGAAGAAGTTGCCCTTCCCCAGGATGTCGCGGTACTGCGCCGCCGCGGCCAGCGCCTTTCCGGCCTGCTCGGCGCGAATCCCGCTGGCGACCTCGCCCTTGAGGCAGCTGCTCAGGCCGATCAGCCCTTCGGCATGCTGCGCCAGGATCTCCTTGTCGATGCGCGGCTTGTAGTAGAAACCCTCGGTGTAGCCGGACGACACCAGCTTGATCAGGTTCTTGAAACCGATCTCGTTCTCGGCCAGCAGCACCAGGTGGTTCGCGGTCTCACCCGGCGTGCCGCTCTTGTCGCGGCGATCGCCGGGCGCGACGTAGACCTCGCAGCCGAGGATCGGGTTGATGCCGCGCTTGCGGGCGGCGTCGTGAAAGACCACCGACGAGAACATGTTGCCGTGCTCGGTCACCGCCAGCGCCGGCATCTTCAGCCGCTGGGCCTCGTCGAGCAGCTCGTCGATCCGGCACGCACCGTCGAGCAGCGAGAACTCGGTGTGCAAGTGGAGGTGGACGAAGTCTTTCATGGCCGCCCGTGCCCTATTCCCACTCGATGGTTGAGGGAGGCTTCGAGCTGATGTCGTAGACGACGCGGTTGATCCCGCGCACTTCGTTGACGATGCGCGAGGAGATCGCGGCGAGCAGCTCGTGCGGCAGGCGCGCCCAGTCGGCGGTCATGCCGTCGAGGCTTTCGACCGCGCGCACCGCCACCGTGAACTCGTAGGTGCGCGCATCGCCCATCACGCCCACGCTCTGCACCGGCAGCAGCACGGCGAAGCTCTGCCAGACCCGCTCGTACCAGCCGGCCTTCCGGATCTCGTCGGCGACAATGGCATCGGCCTTCTGCAGCAGCGCGATCTTGTCGCGCGTGATGTCGCCGAGGATGCGGACGGCGAGGCCGGGACCGGGGAATGGCTGGCGGACCAGGAATTCCTTGTCGATGCCGAGGTCGCGGCCGACGGCGCGGACCTCGTCCTTGAACAGCTCGCGCAACGGCTCCACCAGCTTGAACTTCATGCCGGCCGGCAGGCCGCCGACGTTGTGGTGGCTCTTGATCGTGGCCGACGGGCCGCGGACCGACACCGATTCGATGACGTCGGGATAGAGCGTGCCCTGCGCCAGGAAGTCGAACTCGCCCAGCGCCTGCGCCTTCTCGTTGAACACGTCGATGAAGGTGCCGCCGATCAGCTTGCGCTTGGTCTCGGGATCGGTGACGCCGGCCAGCCGCGACAGGAAGATGTCGGTGGCATCGACAAAGTGAACCGGCAGCGCCAGTTTCTTGTAGCGCTCGACCACCTGCTGCGCCTCGTTCAGCCGCAGCAGCCCGTTGTCCACGAAGATGCACTGCAGGTGATCGCCGATGGCGCGGTGGATGATCGAAGCGGCGACCGTCGAGTCAACGCCGCCCGACAGGCCGCACACGACGCGGCCGTTCCCCACCTGGGCCTTGATGCGCGCCGTGGCCTCGTCGATGAACGAGGCGATGGTCCAGTCGCCGGTGCACCCGCACACGCCGAAGGCGAAGTTGCGCAGCAGGTCCTTGCCGCGGTCGGTGTGCGCCACTTCCGGGTGGAACAGCAGCGCGTAGTAGCCGAGCTCCGGCGCCTCCATCGCGGCGACCGGGGCGTTGTTGCTGGTGGCACACACGGTGAAGCCCGGCGGCGCGGCGGCGACGAAGTCACCGTGGCTGGCCCACACCTTGAGCTCGTCCGGAATGTCCTTGAACATGCGCGACGCGCCCGGCTCTCGCCGGACGATGGCGTGACCGAACTCGCGATGCGCCGACCGCCCGAGCCGGCCGCCGAGCATCTCGGTCATCAACTGCATGCCGTAGCAGATGCCCAGCGTCGGCACGCCGAGGTCGAGCACCGCGCGATCGCAGTGCGGCGCGCCCTCCTCGTCCACGCTGCTGGGGCCGCCCGACAGGATGACGCCCGCGGGCCGCTTGGCCTTGATGGCGTCGAGCGGCGTGTTGAACGGGAGTATTTCGCAGTACACCGACAGCTCGCGTAAACGCCGCGCGATCAGCTGGGTAAACTGCGAACCGAAATCAAGAACGAGGATAGTTTGATGGGCCACGAAATCTCGAATGAGGGGTACGCCACTATTATAGGGCTGATGGGCCTCCTGGTCGCGGCGGTGATCGTGATTCTGCAGGCGGTGGCCGCCACCGTCGCGCCGCTCGACCCGCGCTGGGCAATTCCTTTCGACTCGCCGCCGGCCGCCGCCGCTGGTTTCGACGCCACGACGGCCTACGTGCCGCTCAAAGGCGGGCAATTGGTGGCGGTCGATCTCGATCGCGGCACGGTGCGCTGGCGCCTGGACGTGGCCACACCGTTCACGCCCGCCACCGGCGATGGGCTGGTGTTCACCAACACCGAGTCATCGATTGAGGCGCGCGACGCGCAAACCGGGGCGACGCGGTGGCGGACTCCCCTGCCCGGCGGCGCCGCCGTTCCTCTCTATTGGGACACCGGGTGGCTGCTCGCCTCCACGCCAAACGGCGATCTCGCCGCCTTTCGGGCATCCGACGGAAACCTGGTGTGGCGCCAGCCGCTGGGGTCGCCCTTGGCCGCCGCGCCGGTTCCCGCGCTCGATCGCCTCTACCTGCCGCTGGCCGACAACCGGCTGGTCGCCGTCCTGCTCGCCACCGGCGAGACCGCCTGGAGCCGCACGCTGGCCAGCCGCATCACCGGCCTGCTCGCGCTCGACGACCAGCTGGTACTCGGCACCACCGGGCACGACGTGGTGAGCGTGCGCCTGGCGGACGGCCGGGAGCGCTGGACGTGGCACGTGGGCGGCGACGTGTCGGGGCTGCCCTCCGCGGACCAGAAGCGCATCTACTTCGCGTCGCGCGACAACGTGCTGCGGGCCGTGGATCGCAAGAGCGGCAACCTGCGCTGGAAGGCATCGCTCCCGTCACGGCCGGCCGGCGGGCCGCTGCCGCTGCCCAATATGGTCCTGATGCCGCTGGTGTCGTCAGAGATCGCGGGGCTCGATCTGGAGACCGGCAAGCCCACCGTCACCGTGAAGGCCGCCGGCGAGATTGGGCCGCAGCCGTTCTTCCGGCCTGGGGCGCGAGCCACGGCCGTGCGGTTGGTGACGGTCAGCCGCGATGGTCAGCTGCAGGGGTTTGCGCAGCGGTTCGAGCCCGTTCCGGGTCTCATTGACGTGCTCCCGGGCGTGCCGGCCGTGCCTTAGCCACTGATTAAAGGAATACAGCCGCAGATTAGACACAGATTCGGCACAGATTCTTCGACCCCTTTCACGCCCCCGCATTTCGCGACGGCCAACGCCTCCGCTCCGGCCGCGGCGCGCGTCCTCATCACATCGCGTCCCGCCGGTTGCAGGCTGAGTCAGGCCCCTCGACCAGCCACCGTCTTTTACCCGGGACCAAACGCGACGGTCGCCTGCACCTCAGGGCGAGGCCCTCCTGGCACGCTCTACGACTTCCCGGATGGCTTCGACGACTTTTGCAGGCTGATCCACCGCGACGAAGTGGCCGCTGTTTTCAGCGATCACCTGCCGGCCGATGGTCGACTCTCCCGCCAACTCGCGGTGGAGCTCGACCCACGTCGAGTAGAGCACGGCCTCTTCACCCTGAGGCGGCGTCTCTTCTCGCCGCGTCAGGACGATGAGTGGCAGATTGCGCAGCGGCGTCTTCCTCGCAGCCACCCTTGCCTGCCGCATCTGGGCGAAGCTCTCCTCAACGGCTGCTGTCTCGGCGAAGATCGCATCGACGGCGTTGGTCCTGTAGCCGATGGCGGTTGCTGCCGGCTGACCGTCGGGTGGCAACACGTTCATTCCTGCGACGTCGACCGGCATTCCGGCCAGACGCATGATCCCCAACCGCGAAGCAAGCTGGAACAGGCGCAGAGGCATCGCGTTGGGCTTTGCTGATGGGGACCGGATGAACTGGTCCTCATGGGCGGGATCAACCAGCACGATGCCAGCCACTTCCTCAGGGTAGCGATACGCGTACAGGCGGACGTTGCACCCTCCAAGCGAGGCTCCCACGAGCACGTGGCGTTGGCACCTGTGCGTTTCGAAGAAGTTCGTGGAGCTCGGCCACCATCCGCCCGCTGTTTCGGGGCCGCGGGCCGGCATCGCTCCAACCGTACCCCGCGCGGTCGTAGGCGAGCGTTTGCGCGAACTCCGCCACTGCCGCCGCTCAGCCGACCATTCGTCGCGAGCTGGTGCTCGATGCCGTGTTGTCGGCCGTGCGTCGACGGCGGCCCCGCGGCACGCTGATCCACTCCGATCAGGGCACCCAGTTTGGTAGCGATGCGTGGCGTCGATTCTGCCGTTCAAATCATCTCGAACCGAGTATGAGCCGGAAGGGCAATTGCTGGGACAATGCCGTCGCCGAGTCGTTCTTTAGCAGCTTGAAGAAAGAGCGAATCAAAAAACAGATCTACAAGAACCGCGAACTCGCGATCGCGGACGTGGCCGACTACATCGATACGTTCTACACTCGCACCAGGCGTCATAGCCATCTCGGAGGGGTCAGCCCCGAGCAGTTCGAAGCGGCTCATAAGATGCGCCGGCAACGTCTCCACTGAATCCTGGGAACTCCACCGCGAGCGGCGGCGCCGGTCACGCGAAGGAGTCTAAACCATCGGCCGCTCGTCGGCTGCAGCGGCTTGTTAGGCGGCGCTTCGAGTGCTAGGCTGGCCCCATGACGATTAAGGCCCGAGTCCACGACGGGCGTTTGATAGTCGATGAGCCAACGAGCCTGCCGGAGGGCACCGAGGTGCAGTTACTCCCCCTCGACCCTGGCGACTGGCTCGACGATGCCGACCGCGCTGCTTTACACGAAGCCCTTGCGCAGTCAGAGGCCGATGTAAGGGCAGGCCGGTTGCTCGATGCCTCGGATGTCTTGAAGAGGCTCCGGCCGCGGTGAAGGACCGCCGCGTTCGCTTCACGGCGACCGCCGGCCAACATCTGGACCTCGAGCGCACCTGGTGGCTCGAAAATCGCGATCATCAGGAACTATTCGCCACCGAACTCGAATCTGCGGTGAAGATTCTTGCGCTCTTGCCTGGGGCTGGCACCCCGTACCTTCGGACCGGACTCCTTGGACTGAGGCGGCTCTACTTGCGTAAGATTGCCTGCCACATCTACTACACGTTCAATGACGATGAAGTAATTGTCCGCGCCCTCTGGGGCGCCCGCCGCGAGCGTGGTCCGATGATCGAAGAATAGGCCTTCGTTGTCGCCCGCCTAACGGACGGCGCATAAGCCGCGGCGACCGAATGTCCGCATGATGCCACAACAGCTGAACGCCGACGGCTTCATGCGCAGGTTAGGCCGCGCAATCAGACCTCTGGCCACATCGGCGTGAAATAGTACACACCAACTGCACAGGCAGTGACGCTGGCGATGAGAAGCGCCGGCACCATCCTGCTGCCCGCGATTCGTGCGAGCGCGGCTCGAAGGATGGCCGCTACGACGATTGCGGCGCTCACGTAAACCGCTTCGCCCAGGTTTGCCAACGTCTTCGGCAACGCGCCTGAGATGATCAAAGTTAGCCACACCGCGAACGGCACGAGAAAGACCGTCAGCTCCCACCAATGCCAGCGCACGAAGCGACGCGTGAACCAGACTACGGGTGCAACTACCGGCAAAGTGATTACCGCGTGACCCAACCAAAGGATGGCCAAGACGAGAATATCGTCATAATCCAAATAATTCACGATGTCGGCCTAACTGTATCTATGCTGCGAGGCCGTCGGCCCATTCCGACCTTCCATAGCCGAATCTACGCAGCAAAGGACACCAGGCATCAACTCTCTGGTGACAGCGCAAGGTGCCAGCGTTGCGGATGATAGCACTCCGATGGACCGCTGCCCGCGAGGGCCTTCGCTGCCAGATCCGGGGCCGGGCCATCCCGAGCACTGCCCACCATCAATCCAACACAAAGCGTTTGTAATCGAGCGACGGTCGGCCCGATTCGATTGAGTCCGATTGGATCAAATCTGCGCCAAATCTGCGGCTGTCTTCTTATCCGTGGCTGCTGATGGCCGCGGCAAGCCGAGTGATGCCCTCGGCGATCTGTTCGTGGCTGATGCCCGAGAATGACAAGCGCGCATACTGGTGTCCGCGGCCGTCCACGAAGAACGCGCTGCCGATCACGAAGCTCACCTTCTCCTTCAGCGCCCGCTCGAACAGTTCCCGATCATCGACGCCCTCGGGCAGTTCAATCCACAGGAAGAACCCGCCGCGTGGTGAGGTCCACTTGACCCGGCCCGCCAGCGCCGACTGCAACGCCTGCTCCATCACCGCCCGCTTGGCCTGGTAGTGCGCGCGCAAGCCGGGCGCGATGCGATCGACCACGCCCCGATCCATCGCGGCGTGCACGATGCGCTGGTCGAACACGCTGCTGCAGATGTCGGCGGCCTGCTTGGCCAGTTCGACCTTCTGCGCAATCGCCCGCGGCGCCACCATCCACGCCACGCGCAGGCCGGGCACCAGCACCTTGGAGAAACTCCCGAGGTAGACCACGCGCCCGTCAGCATCGTCGGCCTTGATCGGCCGCGTGTCGGCGGCGGTCGCGGCGTCTTCGAAGTAGATCGCGCCGTACGGATCGTCCTCGAGAATCACCAGGTCATGGCGCCGCGCGGCGTCGAGCAGCGCGAGCCGCCGCGCCCGGCTCATGAGCAGGCCCGCCGGGTTCTGGAAGTTCGGCGTCACGTAGATGAACTTCGGGGTCTGCCCCTTCGCCCGGATGCCGGCGATGGCGGCATCGAGCGCCGCCAGGTCGATGCCCTCGGCGTCCTGCGGCACGCCGGCGAAGCCGGCCCGCAGGTTATGAAACGCGGCGAGGGCGCCGCTGTAGGTCGGGAGCTCGACCAGGATGACGTCGCCCGGATCGATCAACACGCGCCCGACGAGGTCGAGGCCTTGCTGGGAACCGGTGGTGATGACCATGTCTTCGAAGGCGCCGGTGATGCCGCGGTCCTTCAAGGTCTTGGCGATCAGCTGTTCGATCAGCGGGCGATAGCCGCGGGTGGCGCCGTACTGGAGCACGTTGCCGTCGCGCCGGGCCAGCAGCTCGGCGGTGATCGACTGGAGGTCGTCCCACGGGAACACGTCCGGCGAGGGGTATCCAGCGGCAAGCGAGATCAAGCCGGGCACCGCCGCGCCGAGAATGCCCGAGCGGCGGATGGCCGATTCCTGGAAGTCCTGGGCGGCTTTCGACAACTGGATCATGCGCGTGTCACCTGCTGCAAATGGCCGGGTGGCTGCACTTCGACGCCGGAGGGCTGCAGCGTGCAATGCAGCCGGGCGTAGGTCGCCACGCCGGTGAGACCAACGAACTGGAACACCACGCCGCGGACCAGCCACGCGAACACCTGCAGCGGCAGGGCGGCAAGGCCCACAAAGGGCACGAACGCAATCAGGCCGAGCGCGGCCGTCGCCAGGATCGAGACGCCCGTCGCCATCAGCATGAGGGCGAGGATGGCGGCGAGCACCTGCCCGATCTCTTTCGTCCGCCGCCGCATCAGGCGCGCCACATGCGGCACGGCCTCGTGCACGGCGCAGTCTTCCGCGGCGACGACCAGCTGCAACAGCAGGTAGACGAAGTTGACGAGCGTCACGGCGAGGATCAACGCCAGCGAGGCCAGCGCGACGGTCACCGGGCCGTCGAGCGCGCGCGTCACCGGCGGCCCGAACACCAGCGCCATGTAGCCGCCGAAGAGGAGCGCGTAGACCACGGTGAGCCCGATGCCGAGCCGCAGGTAGCGGGAAAACAGCGACCGCACGCCGCCGGTGAAGCGCTCGACGGTGGACTGGTTGGCCGGCGCCAGCGACGACAGCCGCAGCGGCGGCAGCTCGATCGGGCCGGCCGCGCGGTCGCCGGCCAGGAGCACGGTCACGCTCCCCGCCTTCACCGCAAACATCAACACCGACCCACCGGAGAGCACGAGCCCGAGCGCGACCAGGAACGCCGCGAGCGCGACCGGTTGCGCCAGCAGCACGCCCACCATGGTCGAGAGGATCTGCCCCGGCTCGAGCCTGAGCATCTCGAGGGGATCGCCGCCCACCACGAGCGCGACCAGCATGAGGCCGCCGACGATCGGTACGGCCAGCAAGGTCTTGAACAGGGTATCGGCGACAAACTGGACGAGGACGACTTGCCAGTTGGCCGCGGTGACCAGCGCACCGCGCTTGAGCGCGAACTTCAACGAACGTGGGACGCTAGACAGATCCACATTCTACAATGGCGATGCGGATGGCCTTCCCACCCTTCGTCGCCCGGAGCGCCCAGAAGCTGGCCTTGGGCGGAGCCGTGGCCGCGCTGGCAATCGGGATCGCCGCGTTCGTGGTCGAGCGTACGCAATTGGGGGCCGACCTGGCCGCGTCCCGGGCGCGGCTGCAGGCCGAGGTGTCCGGCCAGTTCGCCGCGCTGGGCAACCGCCTCGACCTGGCCGTCCGGGCGGTGTCGCTCGACGCCAACATCGTCCGGCTGGCCGAGCAAGGTGATGCCGCCGCCACGCGCAGCCTGTTCGACCAGGCCGCCGCCGGCGCGCGCACCTCGGCCGAGCCGGTCTCGGTCACCATCTACGGCGCGCAGAATCAGCCCGTGGCGTGGGTGGGCCGATCCGAAGACGTGCCCGACGCCCGGCTGACCGGGCCGGCGTCCCTGTTCCTGGCGCAGAGCACGCAGGGCCTGCAACTGGTTCGCGTCCAGCCGGTGGTGGACGCCGCCGACCCGGCCCGCCACATTGGCGCCGTGGTCGCCGAGGCGCCGCTGTCGCGCCACGGCCGCGCGCCGATGGCCGGTGCCGGCTTCGCCATCGAGACCAGCATCGTGCCCGTCTCGTTGCGCCCGCAGTTCGAGGGCGCGTCCGACGCCGGCCCCGACTCGTTCATCATCCGTACGCCGGCCGGCACGCCGTTGGCGTCCGTGCTGCTGTCTGACGCCGACCTCGAAGGCTCTCGCCAGCTGATTCGCGATCGCCGCTTCGCGGCCGAGATCGCGCTGGCCGCCATCCTGTTGCTGCTCTTCGCCGGGCCGCTGCTCGATTGGCGGCGCGCCACGCGATCGGCGCCGGCCGCCGCCGGTCTCACGCTGGTGATTGCGCTCCTGCTCGTCGGCGCCCGCGCCGTCCTCTGGATCGCGACGCGCCGAGTGGGTCTCGCCGAACCGGCGCTGGTGCCGTCGGCGCCGTGGGCGCCGGTGTCGGCCCTGCTGATGGCGTCACCGCTGGACTTCCTGCTCACCGGCGCGACCGCGCTGGCGCTCACCGCGCTGGCCGCCTCCACCTTCACCCTCTGGCGCCTGGCCCATCGTCCGGGTGTGGGCGTGATCGTGGTGGACAAGCCGTCGCTCGGGTGGTTCTTCCTGACGGTGCAGGCCGCCGCCGGCGCGGTGGTCGTGGCGCTGCTGATCGCGTACGGGTCGTTCCTGCGGACGGACGTGTCGCAGGTGGCGGTGGACATCCTGCGCTTCGCGATCGAGCCGCGCGACTGGGTGCGCCTGTTGGTGGTGGTGGGCCTGCTCGCGTTGAACGCGGCCGTGGTGGGCCTGGCGGTGGTGGTCCTGCGCGCGGCGGCGTCACCGTGGGTCTTTGCGACCGCACCCCGTCGCTGGCGCGTGCGCGGCGCGCTGGCGTGGTTGCTGCCGGCGGCGTTGCTCCTGTGGCCGGGCGTCGACGTCTACGCGCCGCTCGCGCCCACGTTGACGGTCGTCGCGTTTGCGGCCGCCGCGGCCTGGACGCTGCATCACTACGGGCCGTGGTTGCCGCGCGGATCGCAGGCCACGCGGCTGCTGGTGTCGCTGCTGGCCCTCGTGCTGCCGTCGGTGGTGCTGTATCCGTCGCTGGTCGATGCGGCGGCGCGGGCCCGCCGGCAGTTGGTGGAAGAGCGATACGCGCCGGAGGTGCTGAACCAGCGTCCGGACGTCCGCCTGAAGCTGGTGCAGGCGCTGGCCGAGATCGATCGGATCGAAGCACTGGATGACCTGGTGAGCGCCAGCGAGCCGCCGCCGGCCGGTCCGCCACCGACGGACGCGGCGTTCCTGGTCTGGTCGCAAACCAGCCTGGCCACGCAGCGCCTGACCTCGAGCGTGGAACTGCACAACACCGCCGGCGCCATGGTGAGCCGGTTCGCCATGAGCCTCCCCGATCTCGTCCAGGGCCAGGTCTGGCAGGAGAAGTCGTGCGAATGGGAAATGCCCGAGGAGGTGTCGCCGTTCTTCTCGGTCGAGCGCCGGCTGCTGCATGCCGGCCGCGCGATCTGCGTCACCGGGCCAGATGGCCGTCGCCAGGTGGCCGGTTCGGTGGTCGTGCACTCGATGCTCGACTACGCCAACCTCTCCTTCATCTCGGCGCAGGATCCCTACACCGCCCTGATGCGCTCGGGACAACCGCGGCCGGAGCCGCGGCCGCGCGCCGAGGTCGATCTCTACGTCTACGGCTGGAGCCGCCGCGTCCTCTACAGCTCGGTTGAGACGGCGCCGCCGTTGACCGAAGAGGTGTTCCGGCGCGCCTACGAATCGCGCACCCCCTTCTGGACGACGATTCCTCGCGAGTCCGGTTCGCTCGACGTTTACGTGATGAGCGACCGCGCGGGCATCTACGTGCTGGGGACGGCCGAGCCGACGGCCTTCGGCCACCTGGTGACCATCGCCGAGCTGATCACGCTGGTGTTCGCGGCGTTTGTGCTGATGGCCGGCGGCGGAGTGGCGGCGAACTTCATCCTGGCGCGCGCGCCGGCGACCGGCCGCGCGCTGCTGGCCGAGGTGCGGGCGAGCTTCTACCGCAAGCTGTTCCTCGCCTTCGTGCTGTCGGCGGTGGTCCCGGTGCTGGCGCTCGCCCTGGTGTCGCGTGCCTACATCGCGTCCCTGATATTGGCCGACATCGAGAGCGAAGCGACGCGCCTCGCCACCGTCGCCAGCCGCGTCGTCGAAGACATGGGCACGCTGCAAATCGGCCAGGCGGCGGTGGACGACAACATCATCGTGTGGCTGAGCCGCGTGATCGCGCAGGACGTGAACATCTTCGAGGGCCCCAACCTGCTGGCGTCGAGCGAGCGCAACCTGTTTTCGTCGGGCCTGCTGCCCACCCGCACGCCCGGCGAAGTGTTCCGGGCCATCCTGCTGGATGGCCAGCCGTCGTACGTCGGGCGCGAGGTGGCCGGCGACCTCGAGTACCTGACCGCCGCCACGCCGGTGCGCCTCCAGGGCGGGCGCCAGGCGGTGCTCACCGTGCCGCTGACCTCGCGCCAGCAGGAAACGCAGGCGCAGATCGAAGAGCTCGATCGCCGCGTGTTGCTGGCGGCGCTGCTGTTCATCATGGTCGGCGCCGGCATCGGCTACTACATGGCCGAACGGATCGCCGATCCGGTGAACCGGCTGATGCGCGCGACCCGCCGCATCGCGCGCGGCGACCTCGACGCGCGGGTGCTGGCCACCTCGTCTGACGAGCTGCGGCGCCTGGTCGAAGCCTTCAACCAGATGGCCGCGGACCTGCAGCGGCAGCGGCAGGAACTCGAGCGTACCAATCGCCTCGCGGCGTGGGCCGACATGGCGCGCCAGGTGGCGCACGACATCAAGAACCCGCTGACGCCGATCCAGCTGAATGCCGAGCACCTGCGCCGGGTGCACATCGATCAAGGCCGTCCCCTCGGCGGCGTGATCGACGAATGCGTGAGCAACATCCTCGGCCAGGTGCGCCTGTTGCGGCAGATCTCATCGGAGTTCTCGAGCTTCGCCTCGTCGCCCGAACCGCGGCCGGTCGACACCAGCCTGTTCGAGCTGGTGGCTGAGATCATCGACCCCTATCGGTCGGGACTCGCCGGCCGCGTCGTCATCGACACGCACGTGCCAACCGGCCTGCCCCTGCTCCGCGTCGACCGGATGCTGGTGGGCCGGGCGCTGACCAACGTGCTCGAGAATGCGCTGCACGCGATGCCGGGCGGCGGCACGCTGACCATCGATGCCGCGCTGGCGCCGGGAGGCATGGTGCAACTGCGCGTGACCGACACCGGCATCGGCATGGATGCCGAGGCGATGGCCAAGATCTTCGAGCCGTATTTTTCGACGAAGGCGATTGGGACCGGGCTGGGGATGACGATCGCGAAGCGGAACACCGAGGCGACCGGCGGGTCGATTCAGGTGGCGTCGGAGCGAGGCCGCGGGACCACCGTGACCATGACGCTGCCGCTGGCCTAGCTGGCGTCTTCGTGGCGGGCCGCATCCGGCGAGCCCTGTTCGGTGGCCGGCTCGCTCCGCCTCTTCCCCATCAGCGTCCCGACGAATCCCGAAATGAAATAGGAATACGCCAGCACGATCAGCACTTCGTGCGGATAGGTGACCAGCAGCGCGATGCCCGCGGCCACCAGCAGCAGCAAACGGTAACCGCCGCGCATGCCGAGGTCGAAGGTCTTGAAGCTCTGGAAGCGGATGGAACTCACCATCAGGATCGCCGGCACCAGCAGCATCACCAGGCCGAGCCAGGCTTGGGGCTTCGCGGCCAGGGCCTCCGGAAAATAGAAGACGGTGGCCGCTACCAGCCCGGCCGCGGCCGGGCTGGGCAGGCCGATGAAGTAGCGCTTGTCGGTGTTGGTCTGGATGTTGAACCGCGCCAGCCGCAGCGCCGCCGCGGTCAGGTAGACGAAGCCGACCGCCCACCCCATGCGGCCGAGCGGCTGCAGCCCCCACTGAAACGCGAGCACCGCCGGCGCCATGCCGAACGAGATGAGGTCGGCCAGCGAATCGAGCTGCACGCCGAACTCGCTGGTGGTGCCAGTCATGCGGGCAATGCGGCCGTCGAGCATGTCGAGCACGACCGCCACGCCGATGAACGGCGCCGCGGTGATGAACTCGCCGCGCATGGCATGGACGACGCAGGCCCAGCCGCAAAACAGGTTGGCCAGCGTGAACAGGCTCGGCAGCAACGACACACCGCGCCGGATGCCACGGCGGTCGTGGCTGCGGTTGAAGGCGTGCAGACGTAGGGGCGAACCGTGCCGCGATTCCACTTTACGACTCCAGCGTTGCGAGCGTTGTCTCACCGGCGACGACCTTGTCGCCAACCTTCACGCGAACCTTCGCGGAAAGCGGCAGAAACAAATCCATGCGCGATCCGAACTTCATGACCCCAAACCGCTGTCCCCGTTCGACGCGGTCGCCGACCTGCAGCCGGCACACAATCCGGCGCGCCAGCACGCCGACGATCTGGCGGGCGACAATCGGGCCGCCCGGGCGGTCGAACCAGACTTCGGTCCACTCGTTGAGCTGCCCCGCCTCCTTGCGGTAGGCGGGCAGGAACTGGCCCGGATGATACTCCACGCGGGTCACGGTGCCGTCAACCGGCGTGCGGTTCACATGCACGTCGAGGGGCGACAGGAACATGCTGATGGTCTGCCACTCCCCGGGCGGTGCGCCCGGACCGGCCGGGTCGCCGGCGACCATGATGCGGGCGTCGGCGGGCGACACCACGAGGTTGGCGCCAACCGGCGTCGCGCGGTCGGGATCGCGAAAGAAGAAGACGAAGAACGCGGCGAGGACGAGGAACGGAATTGACCACGCGCGCCCAAACCAAAGTCCGGCGCCAAGCGCCAGCACCACGGCCGCGCCAATAAAGGGCAGGCCGGCCCGATCGATAAACATCCCTTTGATAATAAGACGCCGGGCGTGGTTTCCCGGAAAATATCGAGCACCTCGGTCAGGTGCTCTCGGGAAACGACGCCCGGCGGGGCCCCTAGGCTGGCAGGGGGGACGCGCTCGTGCTGCTGCTGCGGTGCTCCCGCAACATCGTTTCCATCCGGTCTTTGATGTGGAGTTTGCGCTTCTTGAGGCTGACTTCTTCGACTTGCTCTTCGTCTGACAGGTAATGCTTGGCCTCGAGTTCGTGCAGGCGATTCTCGAGTGTGTGGTGCGTGGTGGCCAATTCGCGGAACTCCTCGTTGGTCTCGAGGAGCCGGTACTTTAAGTCCTCAGCCATCTCTCCGCCTCCCTTCCGGGGTCGGTGCGGGAACGCTTGCCGCCCCTATATCCGGACTCTACCACCACGGTTTTGCGAATTAAAGCGGCAAGATTTATCGCGACGGGTTCCGCACCAGCACCAGGGCGTCTTCCACCGGCTGGGTGTAGTAGTTGCGCCGCACTCCGGCCTCGGTAAACCCGGCCCTGGCGTACAGGCGCAGCGCGGCCGCATTCGACCGCCGCACCTCGAGGGTGGCGCTTTCGGCGCCCATTCGGGCAGATTCGGCCATCACATCCGCCAGCAGGCGGCTGCCCAACCCTTGTCCGCGCAATTCCGGGAGGACGGCCAGGTTGTTGATGTGGATTTGCTCGGCCACCCGCCAGAAGGCGCAGAAGGCCGCGACCGGGCAGTCCGGCGTGCGGAGCACGAAGATGTAGCAGACCTCGGGGCGCTTCAACTCGGCCTCGTACCACTCGCGGGTCGTCGGGTTGTTGAACGAGGCGTCCTCGATCGCCAGCACGCCGTCGAGGTCGGCGGGGCTCGACAGCCGCTCCACGATCACGGGTGTTCCCGCCGTTCGCGTTCAATCTCGACGTCAGGCCGGCGAACGTAGATGGGCGCCAGCTGATGCGGCAGGCCGCCCTCGCCCCGGGCCGCGCGCGCCAGGGCCAGGCGCCCGATGGCGGGCGCCAGCGCCGGCGGCGTCCGCAGGGTCCAGTGCCCGCCTCCGGCTGCGGTGATCACGCCGGCGTCGCGCGCCACGGCATCGCCGATGAAGACCACCGGCCTGCCCGCGATGTGCGCGCGCCACGCCTCGAGAACGCTGGTGGGGTGGGCGGCGAGGGGCGGCGCCAGGGTCCGCCCGGCCGACACGTCGAGCAGCGTCGCGAACACATCGCCGCGCTGGGCATCCATCCAGGGCGCCACCAGGCTGATGCCGTCGGTGGCGGCCTCGGCGGCGAGCGCATCCAGGGCCGAGACGCCAATCACCGGCCGGCCAAGGGTCATGGCCAGGCCTTGCATCGTCGCCAGGCCGATGCGCAGCCCGGTGAACGCCCCGGGTCCGGTGGCCACCGCCAGCAGGCCGAGGTCGCGTCGCTGCAGGCCGGCCAGCGCGAGCGCCGCCTCCATCTCGCCCGGCAGCCGCTCGCTGTGCGAGCGCGCGGCATCCCCCGGCACGAGGGCCAGGAGCTGATCGTCGCGCAGCACGGCGACACTGCCGCCGCGAGTCGTGGTGTCGAGGGCGAGAATGACCATGGTCGGGAACCCAGCCATCGTATACTCGACCACACGCCTTTTCGAATCGCACCGTGTCCCAAACCCCATCCCCTGGCTCTTCGGTGAGCCCGTCGGGCGCGCAGCTGACGCCGGCCATGCGCCAGTATTTCGAGGCCAAGCGCCAGTACCGCCACGCCCTGGTCTTTTTCCGGATGGGCGACTTCTACGAGATGTTCTACGAAGACGCGCTGGTGGCGTCGCGGGCGCTCGACCTGACGCTGACCTCGCGCTCGAAAGACTCGACCGGCACGCCCGTGCCCATGTGCGGCCTGCCCTACCACGCGGCGGATGGGTATATCGCCCGCCTGGTGAAGAAGGGCTACAGCGTCGCCATCTGCGAGCAGATCGAGGACCCCAAGAAGGCCAAGGGCCTCGTCAAGCGCGACGTGGTGCGGGTGGTGTCGCCCGGGACCCTGACCGATGCGGCCTATCTCGACGCGCGCGAGCCGGCGTTCCTGATGGCCGTGGTCGCGACCGCCGACTTCACCAAGGCCTCGTCGGACAAAGCCGGCGCCGGCGGGCGGCCCGCCGAGTACGGCGTGGCGCTCGTGGACCTCTCCACCGGCGAGTTCGACGTCGCCGAGTACTCGGGCGTCGAAGGCCTGGCCTCGCTGCGCGCCGAAGTCGCCGTGTTGCGCCCGCGCGAGATCGTGGTGGCATCGGGCCACGACGTGCGCGCCCTCTTGCCGGAGGTCGCGCAGCAGGCGGTGCCGGTCACCGAGATCGACGGCTGGCATTTCGAGCTGGAATCCGCCCGCCAGACGCTGCTCGATCAACTGCGGGTCAGCGGCCTCGAAGGCTTTGGCCTCGAGCGGCGGCCGACGGCCGTTTGTGCCGCCGGCGCCTTGGTGCGGTACCTGCGCGACACGCAGAAGGCCGACCTCGCCCACGTGCGCACCATCCGCCTCCGGCAGGCGGCGGACGGCCTGCTGATCGACCCCACCACGCTCAAGCACCTCGAGGTGGTGGAATCGATGGAGGGCGGCCGTGCCGGCACGCTGCTCGACGAGATCGATCGCACCGTCACGCCGATGGGTGGCCGGCTGATGCGGGCCTGGCTGCTCCGCCCGCTGACCGCGCTCGAGCCGATTCGCGATCGGCTGGACGCCGTGGAGGAACTGGCCGCCAAGACCACCGAGCGCGGCAAGCTGCGCGACACGCTGAAGTCGATCCAGGACCTCGAGCGGCTGATCTCGCGGATCGCCCTCTCCACCGCCAGCCCGCGCGACCTGGTCGCCCTCGGCCGCTCGCTGGCCGCCGTGCCGCGCCTCGCACTCATGATCACGGAGTGCCAGGCGCCGCTGATCCGCAGCCTGGTCGGCGAGCTCGACGACCTGTCCGACGTGCGGCAATGGGTGGAAGCCGCGATCATGGACGAGCCGCCCGCGCTCGCCCGCGACGGCGGCTTCGTGCGCGACGGCTTCGACCAGGATGTCGACGACCTGCGCACCATCAGCCGGTCCGGCAAGCAGGTGATCGCCGAGATGGAAGCGGGCGAGCGCACGCGCACCGGCATCACTTCGTTGAAGGTCCGCTTCAACCGCGTCTTCGGGTACTACATCGAGATCTCGAAATCGAACCTGCACAACGTGCCGAGCGACTACATCCGCAAGCAGACCATCGCCGGCGGCGAGCGCTACATCACGCCGGCGCTCAAGGAATACGAGGAGAAGGTGCTGGGCGCCGACGAGCGCATCGTGACGCGCGAGCTCGAGATCTTCGAGACGCTGCGCACTCAGGTGTCGGCCGAGGCGCCGCGCGTGCTCGACACCGCCCGCGCCGTCGCCGGGCTCGACGTGCTGGCCGGCCTGGCCGAAACGGCCACCGTCTGCAATTACACCAAGCCACACGTCCACGACGGCGACGAGCTGGTGGCGGTGGACGTGAGACATCCGGTGGTGGAACGCCTCGCCGCCGGCGCGTTCGTGCCCAACGACATCGAGCTGAACGCGACCACGCACCAACTGGTCATCCTCACCGGCCCCAACATGGGCGGCAAGTCCACCTATTTGCGGCAGGTCGCCCTGCTCTGCCTGATGGCGCAGACCGGCTCGTTCGTGCCGGCGCGCGAGGCCAAGCTGTCGCTGATCGATCGCCTCTACGCGCGCGTCGGCGCCTCCGATAACATCGCCCGCGGCCAGTCCACGTTCATGGTGGAGATGCAGGAGACCGCGCACATCCTCAGCGGCGCCACCTCGAAGAGCCTGGTCGTGCTCGACGAGATTGGCCGCGGGACCGCCACCTTCGACGGATTGAGCATTGCCTGGGCGGTGGCGGAATACCTCGCCACCAACCAGCGCGCGCGCCCGAAGACGCTGTTCGCCACGCACTACCACGAGCTGACCGACCTCGCCGACGCGCTCGGCGGCGTGGTCAACGCGCACGTCACCGCGCGCGAGTGGAAGGACGACATCATCTTCCTGCACAAGATTCTGCCGGGACGGTCGGATCGCAGCTACGGCATCCAGGTGGCGCGGCTCGCCGGCCTGCCGGCCACGGTGATTGCGCGGGCCCGCGACATTCTCGGCTCGCTCGAGCACGACGAGCTGGCCCGCGGCGGCAAGCCGTCGCTGAGCGGCACGCCGGCGGTACCACAGCAGCAGCTCGGGTTGTTCCAGGCCATCTCCCCCGCCGACGAGAAGCTGCGCGAGCGCATCCGCGAGGTGGACATTAACCGGACGACCCCGATCGATGCGCTGCAGATTCTCCAGGAGCTCAAGCGGTCCCTTGACGACTAGGTCGATCGCGGCACTCGTCGTGCTGTTCGGGCTCAGCGCCTGCCACAGCGTTCCCGCCAGGACCGGGGTCGTCACCCTCGCCGTTCTCAGCTCCCCCAACAGCCTCGACCCGCGCGTCGGCTCCGATGAAACCTCGCAGCGCGCGCACCAGCTGCTCTTCGACAACCTGCTCTCGCTCGACGGGCAGTTGCGCGTCACCGGCGGACTGGCGTCCCGCTTCGAACAGCGCGACCCGCTGACCTACGACGTCTTCCTCCGGGAAGGCGTGATGTTTCACGACGGCCACGAACTGACCGCCGCCGACGTGGTCTACACCTTCAGCTGCTTTATCGATCCGGCGTTCCTCTCGCCGCGCAAGGGCGCCTATCGCGTGCTCGACAAGGTGACGGCACTCGATCGGTATGCGGTGCGCTTCTCGCTCAAGGAACCGTTCGGCTCGTTCCCGATTCAGCTGGTGATGCCGGTGGTGCCGAAGGGCGCCGGGCCGGAGTTGCGCGACCATCCGGTCGGCACCGGGCCGTACCGGTTCGTGCGGTTCGCGGTGGACGATCGCCTGGAGCTGGCGGCGTTCCCCGGTTACTTCCGCGGCGCGCCCGCCAACGACGGTGTCGTGCTGAAGGTGGTGCCCGACGAGATCATGCGGGCGCTCGAACTGCGCAAGGGCACGGTGGACCTCGTCGTCAACGACCTGTCCCCGGACGTCGTCCACCAGCTGGCGGAAGACAAGGGCATGTCCATTGCCGAGTCGCCGGGAACCGACTACGCCTACGTCGGCTTTAACATGCGCGATCCGGTGCTGCGCGATCGCCGCGTGCGCCACGCCATCGGCTATGCCATCGACCGGCAGGCCATCGTCGATCACTTGCGGCGCGGGCTGGCGAGCCCGGCCGTCGGCATCCTGCCGCCGGTGTCGTGGGCGTTCGAGCCCAACGTGTTCCAGTTCACGCACGACGTCGCCAGGGCGACGGCGCTCCTCGACGAGGCCGGTTATCCGGACCCGGACGGCGCCGGGCCGGCCCCGCGCCTGCGGCTGACGCTGAAGGTGTCAACCAACGAGTTCATCCGCCTGCAGGCGGCGGTGATCCAACAGGACCTGAAGCAGGCGGGCATCGAGCTCGACGTCAGGTCATACGAGTTCGCCACGCTCTACGCCGACGTGCTGAAGGGGAACTTCCAGCTGTTCACGCTGCAATGGGTCGGCGTGTCGGACCCCGACATGCTGCGCCGCGTGTTCCACTCGAAGCAGATGCCGCCGTCGGGGTTCAACCGCGGCTACTACGAGAATCCGGAGGTCGATCGGCTGATCGACGAGGCGGGCGCCGCCGCCACCGATGCAGATCGGCGGCGGCTGTTCGGCGAGGCGCAACGACTGGTCGCGGAAGACGCGCCGTACATCAGCCTGTGGAACAAGACCAACGTCGCCGTGTCCCGTACAGGAATCGAGGGCGTCAAGCTGACGCCCTCGGCGGAATTCACGTTCTTGCGGGAGGTGACGAAGCGTTGACCACCGCCGCGCCGCGGGCCAGGCTGGCGGGCTAGCCTTTCAGCTTGTCGAGTTCGGCCTTGGCCTCGGCGGCCAGCGGCGACTCCGCATGCTTCTCCACGACCTGGGTCAGCGTCTTCTTCGCGTCTTCGGTCTTGCCCGCCAGGCGGTAGGCGCGGGCCAGCTCCATCAACACGGCGTCGAGCGGCAGCGTGGTGTTGGCCTGCTCCGACTCGGCTTTCAGCGCGGCGATGGCCGGGTCGAACTGCCCGGCGCGCAGCTGCGCCTCGGCCTTGCCCAACTTCGACATCCGCTGGATGACGCCCGCGCCGCTCGCAATCACCTGGTCGTAGTGCTTGATGGCGTCGTCGAAACGCCCGAGCGTCACCAGCGTGGTGGCAGCCTGATACCGCGCGGTGAGGCCGGAGTCGCTCTTGGGATACGCGTCGGCGGCGGCAATGAACTTCGGCAACGCCGCTTCCAGCTTCGCCCGCTGCGTGGGATACGTTCCCGGCGCCTGTCCGGGCGTTGCGGTCGGGTCGTTGGTGGTCCCGGCCGGCGGGCCCGGCGGCATCACCCGCGCTTCTTCAATCACCATTGCCTCAGCAAGCAGCGTCCGCGCCTTGGTGTCGATGCTGCGCTGCCACGCGGCGTAGCCGGCGATGCCGCCGCCGACGACCACGACCACGGCGACGATGGCCAGGAGAGTCTTCTGGTTCTGTGCGACCCAACCCTGCGCGCTCGTCAGCGCCATGGCCAGTTCGTTGTCCTTCAGGTGATGCCGTTCGGTAGTTTTCATGTGCGTTAACTCACCAAATCCCTAAATCCCTAACTCACCAAATCACCAAATCACCAAATCACCAGATGAATTTGGTGCGCCTGACAGGAATTGAACCTGTGACCCCCGGTTTAGGAAACCAGTGCTCTATCCAACTGAGCTACAGGCGCCTGCGCAGTGTGGCGTCCGGCTTTCTTGGCCGCCATAGCCGCTTGGCGGCGACGGCGGTAGCCGGACCGTCAGTACCGCAACACAGAATAGACCGGCTCCCCCGCCAATTTCGAGCGGCCATTAAGGAAGTCCAGTTCGATCAGGAATGCCGCCCCGATGACCTTGCCGCCGGTCTTCCGGACCAGGTCGATGGCGGCGCGCCCGGTGCCGCCGGTGGCGAGCACGTCGTCAACGATCAGGACGCGATGGCCGGTGGTGAGGGCGTCCTGGTGAATTTCGAGGGCATCGGTGCCGTACTCGAGGGCGTAGCTTTCCTGGTGCGTCGCCGCCGGCAGCTTGCCGGGCTTGCGGATCGGCACGAAGCCGCAGCCGAGAGTGATGGCCACCGCGGCACCGAGGATGAAGCCGCGGCTCTCGATGCCGACCACCTGGTCGATGTCTTCGCCCATGTAGGGCGCGGCCAGCGCGTCCACGGTGTCGCGAAACCCCTGCGCATCGGAGAGCAGCGTGGTGATGTCGTAGAACAGGATGCCCGGCTTGGGAAAGTCGGGCACGTGTCGGATCTTCGCCTTCAGATGGTCCATGGTCCTCATCAGCCTGTGCCCGTGGGCCGCCTGGCTCCGTTATCGAATCTCAAAACCCGTGTGGTGCAACGTGGGCGCAACGTCGTCCACCAGGACGCGCTCGACGCGCGACCGCGACGGCCCGCGCCGCAACGCCCGCTCGAACCGCTCCACGGACTCGGCCTCCCCCTCCGCCACGGCTTCGACCGTGCCGTCGGGGTGGTTGGACACGTGGCCGCTGAGGCCCTCGCGGCGCGCGGCGTCCTGGGCGAAAAACCGGAACCCGACGCCCTGCACGTGTCCGCTTACCAGGAACCTCCGGGCGACGCGCATCCCACCATTCTAGCTCAGCGGCCCCCGCCGCTGCCTGATCCTTGACTGTGCCCGGGCGCGAGGCGCATCATCAAGGTTTGCCTAATCCACCGCACGGGCGGCGGAGCGGGGGACCCAGGAACCGGGGCGAATCGCCTGCCGTGCAGCGCGACAGAGATCACCACCTCTGAGCCCGACAGCTAACCTCGCAGGCGGAGTGGAGTGACAGTGTTTGGACCTTTGAAGCGGCTGGTCGTCGGCCGCCCGATCGCGACGTATCAAGCCGACCATCATCGCTTTGGCCTGTTCGGCGGCCTCGCCGTCCTCTCATCCGACGCGCTGTCGTCGGTGGCCTACGCGACCGAAGAAGTCCTGCGGGTCCTGATGATCGGCGGCGTCGCCGCGCTCAGCCTCGGCCAGCCGATCAGCCTGCTGATTGCGGCCCTGCTGCTGATTGTCGTCTTCTCCTACCGCAAGACCATCCAGGCTTACCCGGGCGGCGGCGGCGCCTACATCGTGGCGCGCGACAACCTCGGGCCGAATTTCGGCCTCGCCGCGGCGGCGGCGCTGCTGATCGACTACACGCTGACCGTGGCGGTCAGCATCGCCGCCGGGGTCTCGGCGATCACCTCGGCGATCCCGTCGTTGCACGTCAGCCGCGTGATGTTGAGCCTCGGCTTCATCGGCATCCTGATGCTCGGCAACCTGCGCGGGCTCCGGGAATCCACCAAGCTGTTCGGCGTCCCGGTCTACGCGTTCGTCGGCGTGATGTTCGCGCTGATCCTCGTCGGCGGCTTCCGGGCGATGACCGGCACCGTCGTCCCGGTCGAGACCGCGGACCCGCTGCACACGCTCGGCATGGGCTCGATCACCCTGTTCGTGCTGCTGTCGGCGTTTGCCAACGGCTGCACGGCGATGACCGGTGTCGAGGCGGTGTCGGACGGCGTGCCGGCGTTCAAGGCGCCGTCGGCGAAGACCGCCACCCACACCCTCGCCCTGATGGCCGTGCTCGCCGTCACCATGTTCACGGGCATCAGCTATCTCGCCCACGTCTACCAGATTGTGCCCAGCGAAACCGAGACCGTGGTCTCGCAGATCGCGCGCGGTGTGTTCGGCGGGCGCAACGTCCCGTATTACATCGTGCAGGGCGCCACCATGCTCATCCTGGTGCTGGCGGCGAACACCGCCTTCGCCGATTTCCCGCGGCTGGCGTCGATCGTGGCCCGGGACCGCTACATGCCGCGGCAGTTCATGAACCTCGGCGACAAGCTGGCGTTCTCGAATGGCATCGTCGCGCTGAGCATCGCGGCGGCGGGGTTGTGCGTGGTGTTCGGCGGCGATCCGCACGCGCTCATTCCCCTCTACATGATCGGCGTGTTCCTGTCGTTCACACTGTCGCAGACCGGCATGTACCTGCGGGCGCGACGGTTGCGCGAGCCCGGCTGGCGCACCAGCGCCACGATCAGCGGCGTCGGTGCGATTGTCACGTTTTGCGTGTTGATCGTGGTCGCCGTGACCAAGGGCCTGGACGGGGCATGGATTGTCGTGGTCCTGATTCCGTTCCTGTCGATGATCTTCCGGGCGACCCGCAGCCACTACGACAACGTCGCTTCGCAGCTGTCGCTGGCGGGTCACGCGGTCGAGACCACGCCGCATGGGCACATCGTCATTGTCCCGATCGGCGGCGTGCATCGCGCGGTGATCGAGGCCCTGCGCTACGCCAGCTCGCTGGCCACCGACGTCCGCGCGGTCTACGTAAACGTCAACCCCGACTCGATGGCGGCGATGAAGCGCGACTGGCCGCAGTGGGGATCGCACGTCAAGCTGGTGGTGCTGCAGTCTCCCTATCGATCGATGACCGAGCCGCTGCTGGAGTACATCGATCGCCTGGAGCGCGAGAACCCGGAAGACTACATCACCGTGGTGCTGCCGGAATTCGTGGTCAAGCACTGGTGGCACCACCTGCTGCACAACCAGAGTGCCTTCACCCTCAAGGCTGCCCTGCTCTTCCGCCCGCGCGTCGTCACGACCTCGGTGCCGTTCCACCTGAAGGCCTAGCCCGCCACGACGCGGCGGCTGGTTACAGCTCCACTTGCATCCCGATTTCGACGACCCGTTCCGGAGGGATACCGAAGAACGTGGTCGCGCGAAGCGCGTTCCTGGACATCAGGACGAAGAGCCGCTCGCGCCACAAGGGCAATCCGGGCCGTTCCGTCGCCAGCAACGTTTCGGTGCCGAGAAAGTAGGTCGTGTCGGCCGGCACGATCGGGCGGCCGGCAAACGCGGCCTGCTCGAGCGCGGATGGCACATCAGGCGTTTCAGTGAAGCCATAGCAGAGCCGCACGCGAAAGAACCCCTGCCGCAACGGCGTCACGGTCACCCGCTCATCAGGCGGCACGGTTGGGCCGTCGCGGGTGACCACCGTCAGCAGGATGATCCGCTCATGCAGGATCTTGTTGTGGTGCAGGTTGTGCAAGAGCGTCGGCGGCGTGCCCTCGCTGTTGCTGGTCATGAACACGGCGGTGCCGGTGACGCGATGCGGCGGGGTGCCGGCGATGTCGCCGAGGAACTGCTCCAGCGGATACAGGCGATCGACAAACCGCAAGGCGAGCAGCGCGCGGCCCTGCTTCCAGGTTGAGAGCAGGACGTAGAGCACGAGGCCGGTGACCAGCGGGAACCAACCGCCGTGCAGGATCTTGGTGAAGTTCGCGGCCAGGAAGCCGAATTCGATCAGCAGGAACGCGCCGGCGAGCGACCCCGCCGTGACGCGGCTGACCCCCCACGATCCTCTGGCCACGAGATACGCCAGCATGGTCGTGATGACCATCGTTGACGACACGGCGATGCCGTACGCGGCGGCAATCGCACTCGAACTGCCAAACCCGATCACCAGGCCGACGGTCGCGACCATGAGCGTCCAGTTAACCTGCGGGATGTAGATCTGGCCCTTGTGACTGGCGGAGGTGTGCTCGATCCCCATGCGCGGGCAATAGCCCAGCTGAATGGCCTGATGCGTCATCGAGAACACGCCCGAGATCAGCGCCTGCGACGCGATCACCGCGGCCATCGTGGCCAGGATGACCAGCGGATACAGGGCCCAGGCCGGGGCCATCAGGTAGAACGGCGACGAGGCCGCGGCGGGCGTCTGCAGGAGCATGGCGCCCTGGCCGAGGTAATTCAGCACCAGCGCCGGAAAGGCCAGCGCAAACCACGCCAGGCGAATCGGCTTGCGGCCGAAGTGGCCCATGTCGGCATAGAGCGCCTCGCCGCCGGTCACCACGAGAAACACCGAGCCGAGGACGATGAACCCGTGGCTGCCGTTGCGAATGAAGAAGCCGACCGCATGCGCGGGGTTGAACGCCACCATCACCGAGGGATTCACCTGAATCCACGACACGCCCATCACGGCCAGGGTCACGAACCAGACCACCATCACTGGCCCGAACATGGCACCGACCTTCGCGGTGCCGCGGGACTGGATCAGGAACAAGCCGATCAGGATCGTCACGGTGATCAACACCACGTATGGCTCGAACACGTGCGTGGCGATGGCCAGGCCTTCGACGGCGCCCAACACCGAGATCGCCGGCGTGATCATGCCGTCGCCATAGAGGAGGGCCGCGCCGAACAGGCCGAGCGAAATCAGCGCCGCGCGGCTCCGCCGCGAGGCGTCGGCCTGCCGCGACACCAGCGCCATCAACGCCAGGATGCCGCCTTCCCCATCGTTGTCGGCGCGCATCACGAAGATCAGGTATTTGATCGACACGATCAGCGTGAGCGACCAGAAGATCAGCGACAGCACGCCCAGCACGTTGTCGGGCGTGGGCGCAATGCCGTGCGGGCCGTGAAAGCACTCGCGGAGCGCATAGAGGGGACTGGTGCCGATGTCCCCATAGACAATGCCGAGCGCCCCGAGGGTGAGGACGCCAAGCTGCCGCCCCCGGGGAGCCGGTGTTCCGCCGTGTGTCACTGGGGCTTCGCCGCGGGTGCCACGGGCTTCGCCGCCGGATCGACCGCGTCGACCTTCTCGCGCTTGAGCGCCGCGTTCAGGCGCGGCAGTTCGGTCCTGAGCGTCTGGCGCATCTTCTCCAGCTGCGCATCGAGCTGCGCCGACAGCTCGTTGAACACTTCCACGCTCTGATCCGTCGGCTTGCCGTCGGCGCTCTCGATCACGCCGGCCAGCGCCGCGATCTTGTTGTTCAACCTGATCGGGTAGTTCAGCGGATCCTGCCCGCTGCGGTTCTTCACCTGGTAGGCCTCTTCCTCCACCACCGCGAGCGGTTGCAGCAGGCCGTCGGCCAGCTTCTGGATCTCGACCTTCTTGCGCGCCGGCACCTTCTGCAGCCGCAGGTTCACCTGGTCGCGGATGTTGCGGATGTCGATCACCGCCTGGTTGGCCTCGCTGACCTTGTCGCGCACGCGCAGCGACAGCCGGAACTGCTCGAGCAGGTCGGCCTCGGCGATGCCGTCGGCCTGGAGCCGGGGATCGATCGTGATGGTGAACTCGCGCGTCCTGGTCTCACCATTGGCGGTGATGCGGACGGCGTAGCGCCCGGTCGGGGCGGCGGGACCGCGTTGCGGCTGCGCCGCCCACATGATCATCCCCGGGAAGACGGTGGCGCCTTCATAGCGCATGTCCCACGAGAAACGGTTGATGCCCGGTGCCGTGCTGACGCGCGCCGGGCCGGGGCCGAACGGGTTGTCGTCGCCGCCGGCCGGCGCGGTCCCGGCCTTCGCGGTGCCGGTGAAGGTCCGCAGCACGGTCCCCTGCGCGTCGAGGAACTCGATTTTCACCTCTGGCGCTTCCTTGTTCAGGTAATAGTCGAACGTCACGTTGCGGTCGCGGCCGCGCATCGGGTTGAGCGGTTCGAACAGGTGCAGCGTGTTGTTGGTCAGCTCCGGCGTCGCCTGGCGCAGCACGCCGATGTTGTCGAGCACGTAGAAGCCGCGGCCGTGCGTGCCGATCACCAGGTCGCGCTCCTCGACGACGATCCCGTGGACCGGGGTCACCGGCAGGTTGAGCGTCAGCGACTGCCACGTCGCGCCGTCGTTGAACGAAATGTAGATGCCGTGTTCGGTGCCGAGGTAGAGCAGGCCCCGGCGCTTCGGATCTTCGCGGATGGTGCGCGCGAAGGCGGTGTCGGGAATGGTGGTGACGATCTTCTGCCAGGTCTTGCCGAAGTCCGTGGTCTTGTAGACGTAGGGCTTGCGGTCGCCGAGCTGGTAACGGTTGCCCGCCAGGTAGGCAGCGCCGTTCTGGTGCGGCGACGCTTCAATCAGGCTGATGCGCGTGAAGTCCGGCAGGTCAGGCGGCGTGACCTTGTTCCAGGTCTTCCCGCCATCCTGCGTCACGTGCACCCAACCATCATCGGATCCGGTCCAGATCGTGTTGGCGTCCTGGCGCGACGGCGCGATGGTGAACACCACGGCGTAGGTCTCCACGCCGGTCTGGTCCTTCGTGATCGGGCCGCCCGACGCCTGCATCGTCTTTGGATCGGAGCGCGTCAGGTTGGGGCTGATCTTCTGCCAGTTCTGGCCGCCGGTCGTGGTGCGCCAGAGGTATTGCGAAGAGGCGTAAAGCGTCTTGGCGTCCACCGGCGAGTAAACGATGGGGAACGTCCACTGGAAGCGTTCCTTGATGTCGACGGCCGACCAGCCCATCGGGTTATTCGGGTAGATGTTGACCGCGCGCTGCTGCCCCGTTTCGCGATCCAGGCGGCTGAGGAAGCCGCCGTAGCTGCCGGCGTAGAACACGTTGAGGTCGTTCGGGTCGGGCGCGATGTAGCCGCTTTCGCCGCCGCCCACCGCGTAGAAGATCGGCGGCAGGCTGCCCTCGCCGCCACCGGGATTGGCCTGGCTGCCGACGCAGGCGGTGCTGTTGTCCTGCTGCGCGCCGCAGATGTGATACGGCGTGTGCCTGGTCGTGAACACGTTATAGAACTGCCCCGTCGGCAGGTCCTGGTCGGTCCACGTCTGGCCGCCGTTCACCGTGACGTTGACGCTGCCGTCGTTGGACTGCACCATGCGCTTGTTGTCGGTGGCCGAGACCCACAGGTCGTGGTTGTCGCCGTGCGGCACGCGGATGGTGCTCAGCGTCTTGCCGCCGTCGGTGGATCGGTAGAACTGCACGTTCAGGATGTAGAGCGTGTCCTTGTCTTTCGGGTCGGCGAGGATGCGCGTGTAGTAGAACGCGCGCTGCCGGAGGTTCCGGTTGTCGTTGATCAGCTTCCACGTGGCGCCGGCATCGTCCGAGGCGTAGAGGCCGCCCGCGGCCTCGTTCTCCACCAGGGTGTAGACGCGGTTGCCGTCAACCGGCGACACCGACACGCCGACCTTGCCCCAGAGGCCGGCAGGCAGGCCGGGGTTCTTCGTGATCTCGGCCCACGTGTCGCCGCCGTCGGTGGACTTGAACAGCCCGCTGCCGGGGCCGCCGCTCGACATGCCCCACGGCGAGCGATTCGCTTCCCACAGCGAGGCGAAGATCACATTGGGGTTCCTGGGATCGATCGACAGATCCACGCCGCCGGTCTTGTCGTCGCGGAACAGCGTGCGGCGCCAGGTCTTGCCGCCGTCGGCCGACTTGAAAATCCCGCGCTGAGGGTGTTCGTTGTAGACCTGGCCAAGCACCGCGGCATAGACGATGTCGCAGTTGGTCGGATGGACGCGGAGGCGCGCGATGGCCTGCGAGTCGCGGAGGTCGGTGAGGTGGTCCCACTTCGCGCCGCCGTCGGTGGTCTTGTAAACACCGTCGCCCTGGATGATGTTGCCGCGGAACTGCGTCTCGCCGCCGCCGATGTAGACCACGTCGGGGTTCGACTGGCAGACGGCGAGGGAGCCGATCGACGAGGTGGTGATCTTGCCGTCGGTCATCGGCGACCAGTTGCTGCCGCCGTCGGTGGTCTTCCAGGCGCCGCCGCCGGTGGCGCCGAACCAATACTCCATCGGGCGCGCGTCGCTGCCGCCGACGGCGAGCGAGCGCCCGCCCCGCGCGGGTCCGACACTGCGCCAGCGCATGCCGCTATACAGGCTCGGGTTCACCACGCCGCCGCCCTGCGCGGCGGTTGACGGTGACAGGTACAGGGCGCCGGACAGCGCAACGCCGGCCGCGATGCTCAGCGCCAGGACAGAATTCAACCGCTTCATGGGAATCTCCAGAGAATGCGACGTGCCCTGCAATTCTAGCCTGAACGTGTCCACGTCCGGCAACCACGGAGGACACGGAGCACACGGAGGACGTCTTGTTCGATCGGGTCGGGGCCTGCCGTGGTTAGCGCACGTGGGCGTCCGTCACTGCCGCGCGAGGCGGACTAGGCCGGCCGCATTGAGCACGAGGATGCGCAAGCGGCGCACCAGGGCAAGCGTCACGCCCGCCGCCGGGCCAATCCCGATAATCTGGGCGACGGCCCCTGATCCCGCTTCGTCGATTCCCAAGCGATATGGGATGAACTTGAAGGCGATGGTGACGAAGCGTCCGGCGCTCTCCAGCAGAAAGGCGTCAACCAGTGTCGCGCCCGACGCAGCCGGCAGCAGCCGCAACACCAGCCAGACCTCGGCGACCGCGGCGATGTGGAACGCGACTTCCCAGACCGCGACGTGCGCCAGCCGCAGGAACGGCCAGCGCAGCACGCCGTAAATGCGCGCCTCCACTTCGCGAAAGGCGTCGGCCGGCACCGACGCGCGCCCGGCCAGCCGCATGATCAACGGCGCGAAGCGAGACAGCACCGCCGGCTGCGACCGCGCCGCCCAGAGGCCGACCACCGCCGCCACGAGAATGGCGACGACAATCACCTCGGCAAGCTGCTCGAGTGCCGGCGGCACCGCCGCGCGCTGGAAGAAGAACCAGGTGCCCCCCAGCAGCACCATCGCCACCGATGCGGTGTAGAACGCGTTCTCGATGGTCACCGACGCCACGCTGGTGACGGTGGAGATCCGCGCCCGCGTCATCATGATCTTGGTGGGCTCGCTGGCCAGCAGGCCGAGCGGCGTGAGGTTGCCGAGCGCATCCGCCGCCAGCATCGCCGAAAAGGCCGCGCCGAATGAGAGGGTCCCGCCGCCCGATCCAGGTTCGTTCGCACACGCCATCCAGGCCCTCGACCGGCTGGCCATACGGGTCGCGCCGAGGATGACGACCAGGATGAACCACCACCCGACGCTGGTGACGCCGGAGACCACCTCCGCCCAGCCCACCCGGCGAATGGTGAAGACGAGCAGGGCCGCGCCGATCACGGCGACAATGATGTTCAGTAAGGAGAAGCGGGGACGCATCAGGGGCTGGATGTGCAGACTACAGCTTCTCGCCGCGGTCGAGACGGCCCAGATGGCGATCGAACGTGCCTAAGGGCAGGTGGCAACCGAGATCAGCCCCTGAGCCGTGAGCTTGGATTGGGCCAGGGCCACGCCGAATATTAGCACGGTAATCAGGGGGTGCCGTTGGTCCTTGCCACCTTCGCCGGCTTCCGGGACGGCGATGGCCATGAGCGACCGCGACGATCAAGACGCGCGTGCGCTCGACGCGGTAGACCACTCCAAAGGGATATCGCCGCAACAAGTGGCGACGCGTTCCGTGGTCGTACGGTGACCACGCGTTGGGCAACAGATGAATAGCCGACTCCGCCTCGGCGAGTTCAGCCTCGAAGCCCGCCGCCGCCGTGGCGCTGCGAGTGGCATACCACTCCGCCGCTGTCGCCGCTTCGACGACGGCCTCTTCGAGATACCCAAGGTCGAGGGCCACGCTGGGCTGCCGCGTGAATGCGCCGACGGGCTTCCGACCACGGCACGGTGGTCGCCGTGCCGGCGTCGACGCGATCGAGGCGCGCCCGAATCTCTGCAGACCAGGCAGCTTCGGCCTCGGCGTCCACCTCGTGCTCGAGGCTCTGAATCAATTCGCCGGCGAGCGCCGCGCGCTCTTCGTCCGAAAGACGGAGCGCCTCAGCGAGAAGTTGCCTCGAATCCATAGGCGATGATTAGCACTTCCCCCGAGCTTGGCCAGTGGATCTGGCTAACCTGTGGATCGAGGATTGGCCGCAGCCACCCGCCGCCATCGGTATAATCAGCGCGCTCAAGTTCGATTCCCAGTCGGTCCGCTGGAAACCGGACGCAAGGCGTGGTCCGGCTGAAGCCGGACGCTACAGGAGGCGCAATGGCAGAGCGGCTTGTTGGCAGCAACTACGTCACGCCCGACATCGTGGCCAAGGTCACCGGCCGCGCCCGCTACGCCGAAGACTTCCGCGCCGACGGCATGCTCTTCTGCAAGCTGATGCTCAGCGAGCGTCCCCATTCGCGCGTGCTGCGCATCGACACCCGCCGCGCCATGGCCCTGCCGGGCGTGCGCGCCATCATCACCGCGGACGATGTGCCGAAGCTCGGCGGGACCGCCGAGCACTGCCTGACCAACGAGCCGCTCTACGCCGGCGAGCCGATCCTGGCCGTCGCCGCGATCAGTGAAGAGATCGCCGCCGATGCCATCGACCTGATCCGTCTCGAGGTCGAACCCCTGCCCTTCGTGACCGATCCCATTGAGAGCCTTCGTCCGGATGGCCCCGACGCGCGCACCGACGGCAACGTGTGGGCCTCCGCCGCGCCGGCCCCCGGCCAGCCGCCTCGCCCGGTGATCCAGCGGCTCAAGTGGACCGAGGCGGAGTTCGCGGACGCCGCCGAGGGCCGCATGCCGATGGGCAAGGCGATGGAGGAATGGGCATTCGGCGATCTCGATGCCGCATTCACGGGCGCCGACCTCGTCCTCGACGAGACCTTCATCGTCCCCTCGACCGGGCATCACCCGCTCGAGACGCGCAGCGCCCTGGCGTTCTGGCAGAACGGCAAGCTGCACCTCCACTGCTCCACCCAAAGCGTGGTGCGCACGGTGGACTCGGTGGCGCGCTGGGTCGGCATCGAGCCGAAAGACCTGGTGCTGGTGTCCGAGTACACCGGCGGCGGGTTCGGCAGCAAGGGCGGCGGCGCGGTGTCGATGGCCATTCCGGCGTTGCTGTCGAAGAAGGCCAACGCGCCGGTGATGATGCGCATCAGCCGCGAGGAAGAGAGCTACATCGGCCGGGCCCGGACCAACATGGCGGGCCGCGCCAAGGTGGGCTTCGCCAAGGACGGCCGCATTCTTGCCCTCGACCTGTTCATCATCCAGGACAGCGGCCCCTACGGCCCGATGGGCGATCACCGATCCGCCGGAAACGCGGCGTCGCTGATCTATCAACCGGTGGCCATGCGGTGGCGCGCCGTGAACGTGGTGACCAACACGCCGCCGCGCACGCAGCAGCGGTCGCCCGGCCCGATGCAGGCCAACGGCATCATCGAGGGCGTGATCACGAAGGCGGCGAAGCAACTCGGCCTCGACCAGGTCGCGATCCGCCGCATGAACTCGCCCGAGGGCAAGGCTCTCTACGGCCCTGCCGACGCGAAGGGCGGGCGCCGGCACATTACCAGCGCATTCGTGAAAGAGGCACTCGATCGCGGCGTCGAGCTGTTCGACTGGAACACGCGCGTGGCGCGAGCCGGCCAGCGCCACGGATCGAAGGTCCGCGGCGTCGGCGTGGCGATTGGCCCACACGGCGCCGGCTCGATCGGCTATGACGGCCTCATGACCATTCGGCCCGACGGCAAGTTGTACGTGCAGTCGGGCGTGGGCAATCTCGGCACGCACTCGGTGATCGATCTCGCGCGCGTGGCGGCCGACGTCCTCGAGATGCCGTGGGAGAAGGTCGAGGTCCACTGGGGCGACACCAGCAAGGGCCTGCCGTGGACGTGCATGTCGGTGGGCAGCCAGACCACGCACGCCATGACGCGCGCCAATCACGCCGGCGCGATGGACGCCAGGCGGAAGCTGCAGGAGATCGCGGCGAAGGACCTGGGCGGCTCCCCAGACGATTACATGCTGGGCAACGAGCGCGTCTTCCGCACAGGCACTCCCGCGCGTGGGCTCACGTATGCGCAGGCGGCGCGGCGGGCCATCGAACTGGGCGGCCGCTACGACGGCCACGAGTTGCCGGACGACATTCACGCGGTCACCAAGGGGGCCGCGGCCATCAACGTCGGCGTCGGGCTGATGGGCGTGGCGAAAGACGTGTATCCCCGCGACGGCGATACCTATTCGTTCGTCGCCGGCTTCGCCGAGGTGGAAGTGGATGTCGAAACCGGCGTGGTCCGGCTGGTGGACTTCCTCAGCGTCGGCGACGTCGGCACTGTCGTGAACCCGCGCAGCCTGACCGCGCAGCTGAACGGCGGGTGCTGCCTCGGGATCGCGCACGCCATGTACCAGAAGCTGGTTTACGACCCTCACTACGGCCTGTCGCTGGCGCGCCGGTTCCACTACAACAAGCCCATGACGATCCTCGACATTCCCCACATGCGGGCCGAGGCGCTGAACATCGCCGATCCCGAGACGCCCGTAGGCGCGCGCGGCGTGGGCGAGCCGCCGGTCGGCGCCGGCTTCGGCGCGGTGCTGAACGCGATTGCGGATGCCGTTGGCGTCGACGCCTTCCGCCGCGCGCCGGTGACGTCAGACGTGGTGCTGATGTCGCTCACGCACGGCAAGCGGATGCACGAGCCGCTGCAGGCGCATATTTAGGACTCGTCCTTCGCTCTCGCTCAGGGCCCGGCCTTGACGTTGACCCGCGTGCGTTCGGTGAACTCCGAATCCGTCGCCGTGAGCTCCAACTCGTACACGCCTGCCGCGGAGAACGTCGCCTTCGTGCGTGCGGCGCCCGGAATCGTGAACGTCACCGTGCCGGGACCCTTCAGCATCTTCCACTCGACGACCAGGCCCTTGCCTCTCGGTAGTCCCTCGTCGTGCGCGCTGCCGAACAGGTTGAGTTCTTCGTTGAGCGCGACCGTCAGCACGGGCGGGTTGTTCGGCCGCGCCGTGACGCCGAGCACGCGCACCGTCGGCGGCCGGTTCAGGCAGACGCCCCGCGGGACCTTGGCGTAATCGATCTTCGACAACGCCGGCGCGCCCTCCACGAGGTTCCAGTTGGACTGGAGCATGCGCTCGCTGGTGCCGGTCGTGGTGCCGGCGTAGCCGAGCGTCCACTTCATCTTGCCGTCGAACTCGGGGCCCACCACCATCACGCACTGGAAGCGCCAATGGCCCGGCTTGAAGGTGATCGGCTGCATCCGGTCGCCCGGGGTCGGCGCGAATGAGTTGGCGGGGCCGGGCGGGATGGTCACGACGTCGGCGTTATGGCTGAAGTAGGCAAACGACAGGGTGAAGCTACCGTCGGGGTTCTTGAGAAAGCCGTCGTAGGCCGGGTAGATCGGCTGGTTCTGTTGGGCGTGCGCCACCGTTGCCAGTGCCAGGACCGCCGCCAACACGCTTGTTCTCGCGATCATCGTGATCCTCCGGCACCCCTGGAAGGGGTGCCCTACAGGTACCGGGCGCGTGAGTCGTAGGGCACCCCTTTATGGGGTGCCGCGTGAGTTCCGCGGTGCTAGAGTATGCCCCACAGGGAGGCCAGATGGTCACCGTTCGTCAGCTTGCCGGCGCTTCAGGGTTCGTGCTTGCCACGGCCCTGCTGTTATCCACACAGCCCGTGACCTACGCGCAGGCACAAGCCGCCGCGCCGGGGCCCACGTTCAACAAGGACGTGCTCCCCCTCCTGCAGCGGTCGTGTCAGAGCTGCCACCGGCCGGGCACGCACGCGCCGATGTCGCTGCTGACCTACCGCGACGCGCGGCCGTGGGCGCGCGCCATCAAGCAGAAGGTCACCAGCCGCGAGATGCCGCCCTGGCACATCGACCGCAGCATTGGCGAGTACCTCGAGGATCCGTCGTTGAGCGACCGCGAGGTCGAGGTGATTGCCGCCTGGGTGGACAAGGGCGCGGTTGAAGGCCGCGCGTCGGATGCGCCTCCGGCAAAAGTGTTCTTGCCCGACACCGAATGGACCTACGGTCAGCCCGACCTGATTGTCCGCATGGGGAAGGGCTTCAAGATTCCGGCCGAGGGGCCCGACTTCATTCCGGAAGAGCACGTCGATCCCGGCCTCACCGAAGACCGCTACGTGAAATGGGTTCAGATCATTCCTGACGCGCACCGTGCCGTCCACCACGCGCACGTCTACGTCGATCACCCGGAAGGCGTTGATACCGACGGGCTGAACCTGGGCATGGGCTCCAACGTCGGTAACTCACTGGATCTGATCGAGTACGGCGCCGGCAACGACGCCGACGTGTTTCCGGACGGCACGGCGAAGATCCTGAAGAAGGGCGCGCAGTTCCGGTTCGAGGCCCACTATCACCCTTACGGCGAAGAGACCTTTGATCGCATGCGCGTGGGCATCAAGTTCTACCCCAAGGGCGTGGTGCCGTCGCGTGTCGTGACGTCGCACCGCATCCGCACTGGTGTCGGCAACGACTGGGTGCTCAACCGCGAGCGCATCGAAGACCTGTTGCTGCGCGCCGGCCACAAGCTGTCGATCGACGAGCCGTCGATGCCGACCGGTGCGCTGATTGCCGAGAACCCGCTGCACGCCGCCGCGCTCCTCAGCATCCCGCCCAACTCGGTGGTGCAGCACGAGCGCTTCTGGCCGCTGCCGAAGCCGGCGCTGATCATCAGCTTCCAGCCGCACATGCATTTCCGCGGCTCCAAGTTGTACCTCGAAGCCATTCATCCGGACGGCCGCCGAGAGGTGCTGACCAGCGCCACGCACTACGAGCAGAACTGGCAGATCACCTACAAGTACAAGACGCCGCATCTCTTCCCCGCCGGCACCATCCTGCACACGGTGTCGACGCACGACAACACCGCCAACAACAAGCACAACCCCGACCCGACCGCGTGGATCGGCTGGGGCAGCCGGACGATGGACGAGATGGGACATGGGTGGACGGACGTCGCCTTCTTGACCGACGCGCAGTATCAGGAAGAGCTCGCCAAGCGGAAGGCGCAACGGAAGACCGCCACGACCGAGGCGCGCCAACAACAGTAGGAGTTGTCATGACGACGAGCAGGCTGCGTGCAAGCTTGATGGCCGTAGGTGTCGCGGCGTCGATCGCCTCAATCAGTGCCAGGCAACCGGCGGCCAAAGTGCTGAAGCTGCCACTGCGGTCGGATCCGCTGGCGAAGTGATGCCCGCTTCCGCGCTTCGCGCTTCGGCGAGGCAGGCTCTGGCCGTCATCGGTGTGGCGCTGCTGTCGGTTGGCTTGGGCGCGCAGTATGGCACCACCGGCGGCGAGTGGCGTACATGGGGTGGCGACCTCGGTGTCACCCGATACGCGCCCCTCGATCAGATTGACGCCACCAACTTCAGCAAGCTCGAAGTGGCCTGGCGCTTCCGCACGGAGAATCTCGGGAGCCGCCCTGATTTCAACCTGCAGACCACGCCGTTGATGATTGGCGGCGTGCTCTACGCCACCGCCGGCGAGCATCGCAACGCGGTCGCGCTCAACGCCGCGACCGGCGAGATGCTGTGGCTGCATCGGCTCGAAGAAGGTCAGCGCGCGCTGCGCTCGTCGCGACGCCTGTCCGGCCGCGGCGTCGGTTACTGGACCGACGGCAAGGGCGACGAGCGCGTGTTCTACGTCACCATTGGCTACCAGTTGGTCGGCCTCGACGCGAAGACCGGTCACCCGCTCAAGGACTTTGGCATCAACGGCGTCGTCGATCTGAAGAAGGACGCGGACCAGGATCTCGATCCGATCGAGGGCGAGATCGCGTGGAACGGCGCGCCGGTGGTGGCGAAGAACGTGGTGCTGGTGGGCGCCGCCCATCGCGCCGGGTCGGTGCCGCGCAGCCGGAAGAACGCCAAGGGCTACATCCGCGCCTATGATGCGCGCACCGGCAAGCGCCTGTGGATCTTCCACACCATCCCGATCTCCGGTGAGTTCGGCAACGACACCTGGCACGAAGGCTCCTGGGAGTACACCGGCAACACCGGCGTGTGGACCCAGATGACGGTCGATGAACAGTTGGGCATCGCCTACCTGCCGGTCGAGATTCCCACCGGCGATTACTTTGGCGGTCATCGCCCCGGCAACAACCTGTTTGGGGAAAGCCTGCTTGCGGTCGATCTGCAGACCGGCAAACGCATCTGGCACTACCAGCTCGTGCACCACCCGATCTGGGACTACGACATTCCGTGCGCGCCCATTCTCGTCGACATCACGGTGAACGGCCGCAAGATCGCGGCGGTTGCGCAGCCCACCAAGCAGGGCTTCGTCTACGTGTTCGATCGCAAGACCGGCGAGCCGGTGTGGCCGATCGAAGAGCGTCCGGTCGAGAAAGGCACGGTGCCGCGTGAGTGGTACTCGCCGACGCAGCCCTTCCCCACCAAGCCGCCGGCGTTCGAACGCCAGGGCTTCCTCGAAGACTACGTCGTCGATTTCACGCCCGAGATCAAGGCCGAAGCGCTATCGCTGGTTGCGAAATACAAGACCGGTCCGCTGTTCACGCCGCCGATCGTGCGTGGCGAGAACGGCAAGGAGGGATTGCTCTTCATCCCGAACGGCGCCAACTGGCCGGGTGGCTCGTTCGACCCAGAGACCGGGATGCTGTACGTCTATTCCCACACGCTGGTCCGCGTGCTGTCGATGGTTAACGATCCCAAGCGGTCCGACATGGCATACATCAGCGCCGGCAGCGCGTCCGAGGATGGCGGCGGCGGACTGTCGGTGAACGGGATCCCCATCGTGAAGCCACCCTGGGGCCGCATCACCGCGATTGATCTCAACAAGGGCGAGATCGCGTGGCAGATCGCGCACGGCGAGACACCAGACGCCATCAAGAACCACCCAGCGCTCAAAGGGCTTAACATTCCGCGCACGGGGCGGCCGGGCGGCGCCGGTGGTAGCTCTGGCGGCATCGGGACGCTGGTCACCAAGACGCTGCTCATTTCCGGCGAGGGCGGCACCGTGGCCATGCCCGGCGGCCAGCGCGGCGCCATGCTGCGCGCGTACGACAAGAAGACGGGGACCGAAGTAGGCGCGGTCGCCATGCCCGGTGCGCAAACCGGCTCGCCCATGACCTACATGTTCGGCGGCAAGCAGTACATCGTCGTCGCGGCGAGCAGCTCGATCCGGCCCGGCGAGTTGATCGCCTACAGGTTGCCCTGATGCGCACAGGAGTTCAAGAGTTTGAAACAGGAGTTCAGGAGATCAGAAGAAATGTATTGGCGTCTCCTATTCTCCTGATCTCCTGTCTAGTCCTTCTACTCTCCTGTGTGGCTGTGGCGGCCGCGGATCGATATGCCGGGATCGAGATCACGCCATTCGTGCACTCGTCCATCCAGTTCGAGTATGCGGGCAAGGTCATCCACGTCGATCCCTGGAGCGTCAGCGACCTGTCGAAGGCGAAGCCCGCCGATCTGATCCTGATCACGGACGACGTGGGCCATCACCTCGATGTGAAGGCCATCGCGCGCGTGCGAAAGCCGGGCGCGCCGGTGGTGATTGCGGCCAATGGCCTCAAGCAGGTGCCCGACGGCATCGTCATGAACAACGGCGAGGCCAGGCAGTTCGGGAGCTTCCGCGTCGAGGCGGTGGGCGCCTACGACATCAAGCCCGGCGATCCGTATCACCCGAAGGGCGAGGCCAACGGCTACCTCATCACCGTGGGCGGCAAGCGCATTTACGTGGCCGGCGTCACCGAGTGCGTGCCGGAAGTGAAGGCCGTGAAGAACGTGGACGTGGCGTTCTTCCCGCTGAACCTGCCGCTCGCCCGCATGGAACCCGCCGCGGCCATCGACTGCCTTGCCGCGATGGCGCCCAAGGTCGTGTATCCGTATCACTACGATCAGGAATGGGTGCGCCCCGTGCCGGTGGGCGGTTCAAGGCCGGTGCCGACGACCCGAGGGCTCCAGGAACTGAAGACGGCGCTCACCAGGCTCAAGATCGATGTTCGGTTCGCGGACTGGTATCCGAGATAAAGGTGCCGAGGTGCTTGCGGGCCTGGTTCGCTTCGACCTGGGGCTTCCGTACGTGCGAAAGGCCCGGTATACCCGGGCCTTCCTGGAAGAATTGGTCGGGGCGAAAGGATTCGAACCTTCGACCTCTCGGTCCCGAACCGAGCGCTCTACCAAGCTGAGCCACGCCCCGACTTGAGACAGCATACTCCATTGCCCGCCAAAAGGCACCAAAACTAAGTTGCCGCCCTTCTGGCACGGCCAACGGTAGCGGCTAACGCTCGAACTCGATCATCCGCTCCGACTTGCCCGTCATGAAGAAGCGGGCGCGCTTGCCGGCCAGGCGGTCCGTGCCGGAGCCGGCTTCGGTGCCGATTGCCTGCGGGTACCATTGCCCGCCGTTCAGGATCTTCGCTGGCGCCGACCACGCCCGCGGGTCCGCTGCCGTCGGCGAGAACGACACGTAGATCCCGTCCTGGCCGAACTGATCGTCTTTCGCGCGGTTCAACAGCATTACGTACTGCTCGAGATACGTATTCCAGTGGACCGACGCGCCCCAGAACACGTCGTTGGCGGACGACCGGTCGTGGAACGGCCGGCTGGCCTTCACCAGCGGAGTGCCGGCCGGGTAGGTGAACGGCGCGAACTCGTCCGGCCGCGCGGCAGGGAGCCATGCGCCGTCGTTCCAGATGGTCAACTTCCCCACCGGCGCGTCACGATCCGCCCACGCCATCCTCGCCACCGCGACACCTTGCCCGGCAGCGTCGCGTGAGTACTGGCTGAAGTAGAGATAAAGATCCTGGCCGTTGGCGTCGAGCACCGCCGTGACGTCGCCGACGCCGCCAAGCACGAACCGGTTCGCGGAATCGCACGCTTCGCTCCCCGGCGGCGCATCGAGCACAATGCCGAGGTCTTCCCAGGTGCCGCCCTGGTCGGTGGACTTCATGGCGCCAATGCGCGGCAACTGCCGCTCCGGCCGTCCGCAGAGATCCGCGGGACGCTCGTGGTGGTAGAACCCATACCACGTGCCGATGTCGTCAGGGACGATCGCCTCCATCCAAACGCCATCGCCAGGATGCGAACTGAACGCGACGGGATCGCCGCGGTGAAGGGTTTCGAGGCTGGTGCCCGCGGACCGCACCGGCACGCCGCCCCAGGACGTAATCACGAACAACCGGTTGACGCCGTCCACCAGCGACCACACCATCGGGTTGCTGGAGTCGATTTCGCCAGGCAGGTCGAACTTCGAGGCCGACACCAGCCGCGCCGTCGGCGTGCGCGTTGATTGGGCCTGGAGTGGCGACCACAGGAGCAAGGCCGCGCCAAGCACGGCGGCCGCGCCGTGGCACCATCCCGGCCAGCGGTTCCCTCCCGACCAGCGGTTCCCTCCCGACAAGCAGTGCCCTCCCGTCTATTTCAGCCCACTGACCAGCTTCTCGAGCATCTCGTAGGCGGTCATGTCGGGCTGCAGCGGCGTGACCGAGGCGTAACCATCCATCACGGCTTCGTAGTCCGACCGGCCGCTGTCGGGATGGTACTCGTCGAGGGCTTCTTCGATCCAGTAGTACGGGTTGCCGCGCGGATCGGTGCGCGAGTCGATCTGCGTCACGTGATTGCGCTTCGCCTGTGTCGTCACGCGCAGGCCCTTGGGCGTGCCCGTGGGCACGTTGATGTTCAGGAAGGTCCGCGACGGAATGCCGTGGGCCAGCACGTACTTCGCGACCGTGGCCGCGGCCGCCGCCGACGGGCCAAAGTCGTAGGTGGGTGTGCGCCGGAGCGACACCGCAATGCCGGGCGCGCCGAGCAGGGCCGCCTCGAGCGCGCCGGAGACGGTGCCCGAATAGGTGATGTCGTCGCCGAGGTTCCAGCCCTTGTTGATGCCTGACACCACCAAGTCCGGCAACCGCTTGAGGATGATCTCGCAGCCGATGTTGACGCAGTCGGTCGGCGTGCCGTCCACGGCAAACACGCCGTCGCGGACGGTCTCGATGCGGAGCGGCCGCCGCAGCGTCAGCGCGTGGCCGATGGCGCTCGCCTCCTGCAGGGGCCCGACCACCACGACGTCCCCCAGGGGCTTCATCGCCTCGGCGAGGGCGTGAATGCCCTCCGACTGCACTCCGTCGTCATTGGTAACCAGAATCAAGGGCATGGAACCACCGATCATACCAGTCCGTCGAACCTAGATATAATCGCGCACATGGAATGGTGGCTGTGGCTCGCCGGCGGTCTTGCGTTGGTGGTGGCCGAGCTGGTCACTCCCAGCGGCTTCTTCATCATCTTCTTCGGCATTGGCGCCCTCGCCGTGGGCGTGCTGGCCGCGCTCGGCGCCGTCCAATCCATCTGGATGCAGGGCCTGCTGTTCAGCGTCCTGTCCGTCATTTCGCTGCTGATCTTCCGCGGCCGGCTGAAGACGACGTTCCAGGCCCCTCCGCCGCCCTCGATTGACTCGTTCGTCGGCGTGCTCGCGGTGGTCCAGGAGTACCTGGCGCCCGGCGCGGTCGGACGGGTCGAGGTGCGTGGCGCGTCGTGGAGCGCCCGCAACACCAGCGAGGCGACGCTCGTTCCCGGTCAACGCGCCAAGGTGGCTGGCATCGACGGCCTGTTGCTCACGGTAGTTCCCGAATAATTCCGGCCGCCCATGAAGGGCGGCCCTACATGGAGTGCCCGAAATGGAAGGCGGCCTGTTCGTCATCGTCCTGCTCGCGGTCATCACGCTGGTCATCCTGGCCAAGACCGCGATCGTCGTCCCGCAGCAGAGCGCGTTCGTGGTCGAGCGGCTGGGCCGCTTCGCCGGCGTGCTCGACGCGGGGTTCCACATCCTCGTGCCGTTCATCGACGTCATCCGCTACCGGCACTCGCTCAAGGAAATGGCGCTCGACATCCCGGCGCAGATTTGCATCACGCGCGACAACGTGCAGGTGCAGGTGGATGGCGTGCTCTACCTCAAGGTGCTGAATCCGGAACGAACCTCGTACGGCATCACCGACTACATGTTTGCGATTTCGCAGCTCGCACAGACCACGCTGCGTAGCGAAGTGGGCAAGATCGATCTGGATCGCACGTTCGAAGAGCGCACCAACATCAACATCTCGGTGGTCGCCGAACTCGACAAGGCCACCGAGCCGTGGGGCGTCAAGGTGTTGCGCTACGAAGTGAAGAGCATCACGCCGCCGGCCGACATCCTGGCCGCGATGGAAAAGCAGATGCGCGCCGAGCGCGAAAAGCGAGCGGTGATTCTCACCTCGGAAGGCCAGCGCGACGCCGCCATCAACTCGGCGGAAGGCGAAAAGCAGCAGGTGATCAAGGCGTCGGAAGCGCGGCGCCAGCAGCAGATCAACGAGGCCGAAGGCCAGGCCTCGGCCATTCTCGCGGTGGCGACGGCCAATGCCGAAGGCATCAAGCGGGTCGCCGCGGCCACGCAGGCGGCCGGCGGCGCCGAGGCGATTCAGTTGAAGGTGGCCGAGCAGTACATCGCCGAGTTCGGCAAGGTCATCAACAACGCCGACACCATCATCCTGCCGTCGAACCTCGGCGACGTGGCGTCAATGATCACGACGGCCATGAATGTCGTGAACCAGGGCAAGAAGTAGCGCCGCCGTCAGGGCCAGGGCCGCGCCGGTCATGAACGCGACCGGCGCGCCGAAGGTCTGCCAGAGCAATCCAAAGAACAGGCCCGCCGCCAGGGCGCCAAAGCCCTGGACGGCCGCGTGCCACCCAAACGCGGTGGCGCGCATCGCGTCCGGCACGAGGTCCGCGATGAGGGCCTTCTCACTGCCCTCCACGGCCGCGGCGTAGACGCTGTAGACCAGAAACCACGCGATCAGCGCCCCGACCGAATGGCTCATCGCGAAGCCCGCGTAGACCACCGCGTAGATGGTCCAGCCCGAGACGATGAGCGCGCGCCGACCGAAGCGGTCCGACAGCGCGCCGCCCCGCATCGACAGCAGCGCCTTCACTGCGTGCTGAGCGCTCCAGAGAGCCGTGAGCCCCATCAACGGAACGCCGGATTGCGACAACTGCAACAGCAGAAACGCGTCGGAAGAGTTGCCGAGGGTGAACACCGACAGGATTACCAAGTACTTCTTCAGCGGCTTCGGCAACGGTGCTGAAGTGCTGAGGTGCTCGAGTGCTGCGGTGCTGGGGTGCTGAGGTGCGAGAGTGCTCGGCGTTTCTGGGACGCGGAGCAGGGTCAGCACGGCGAGCAAACCCGGGATGATCGTCAGGCCGAACAGCAGGCGGTAGTTGTCGGGCGCGAACCAGAGGAAGACCGTGGCGAGCAGCGGGCCGATCGACGCGCCCGCATGGTCCATGCCCCAGTGATACCCGAACACGCGGCCACGCTGGCCCGGCGGCGCCAGCGACGCCAGCATCGCGTCGCGCGGCGCGCCGCGCAGGCCCTTCCCCACCCGGTCGGTCACGCGCACGACGAACACGTGCCCCCACGACGTGGCCAGCGCGACGAACGGCCGGACCAGCGACGACAGCGCGTAGCCCGCCACAACGATCGGCTTGCGCGCGCCCAGGCGGTCGGACCAGCGTCCGGCGAACACCTTGAGCGCGCTGCTGGTGGCGTCGGCGGCGCCTTCAATGATGCCCAGGGTGATCGGCGGGCCTCCCAGCACTTGCGTGACAAAGACGGGAAGGAGCGGATACACGGCCTCGGTGGCCGCGTCGGTGAGCAGGCTCACCCACCCGAGCAGCTTGACGGGGCGCGGAAGCGGCGTGATTCTCAAGATCTAGCGGCCTGCCCTGAGCGAGTCCTAACGATCGGGGCGATAGGCAATGCAGTCGATTTCGACCCTTAGACCTTCGCCCGGAAGGCCGGCGGCCTGGATCGTGGTGCGGGCCGGCCGATGCTCGCCGAACATCCGCGAGTAGACCCCGTTCATCTGCTGAAACTCCTTCATGTCGAGCAGGAACACGCCGCAGCGAAGCACGTGCTGGAGGTCCGAGCCGCCGGCCCTGAGGATGGCCTGCACGTTCTTGAGGCACTGCTCGGTCTGCGCCTCGACGCCGGCGCCGGCCAGCTCGCCGGTAACGGGGTCGGTGGCGCCCTGGCCCGACACGAAGATCAGGCGCTCGAAATTCATGCCCGGCGAGTACGGGCCTACCGGTTTCGGAAGATTTGTGGCGTGAACGGGCTTGTGAATCGACATGCGGCATTATCATGAAGGCTCGTGCCGAGATACAAGCTCACGATTGAATATGCCGGGACGCGCTACAGCGGATGGCAGAAGCAGAAGAACGCCCGCACCGTCCAGGGTGAGATTGAACGCGCCGTTGGCGAACTGACGCGCGACAAGACCTTCGAGTTCATGGGCTCGGGCCGCACCGACGCCGGGGTGCACGCGCTGCGGCAGGTCGCACACCTCGACATCCGCAAGCCGCTGCCGGCCGAAACCATCCGCCGCGGCATCAACGACACGCTGCCGGCCGACATCCACATCCTGGCGGTCGACACGGTGCCGCACCGCTTCCACGCCCGCCACGGCGCGGTGGCGCGCAGCTACGTCTACCAGGTGTCGCGGCGGCGCAGTGCCTTCGCCAAGCCGTTTGTCTGGTGGGTGCGCGAGCCGCTCGACGTGGAGCGCATGCGCGCGGCGGCCGCGCGGTTCACCGGGATGCACGACTTTCAGGCCTTCAGCGACGACGACCCCGAGGAGAAGTCCACCGAGGTGTTGGTCGAAGAGGTCACGGTCGGTGAAGACGGCGACCTCATCCTGATCCGGGTGGCCGGCTCGCACTTCATCTGGAAGATGGTGCGGCGCATGGTCGGCGTGCTGGCCGAGATCGGCAAGGGCGGCATGGCCGTGGAGGACATCGGCGTCTTGTTGGCGCCTCCTCGCGACCCGGTCCGGCTAACCACCTCCGCCAAGGCTTCCGCCTCCGCCAAGGCTACGGCGGACAAGCCGGCGGTCAAGAGGCCGGACGCCACATCCCGCCCTACGCCGGCGGAGCTTACCGCGCCGGCATCAGGCCTGTTTCTAGAGCGAGTGTTCTACGAGGGCGACGGGCGGCAATGGCCGCTACGTCCCGCTGTGGCGGTGCCGTCTGCGCGCGAGTGATGTAGCGCTGGTAGCACTTGTAGCAGAGTGCGTAGTAGGGGTCCCACTTCGCGATGCCTTCCTGCCGGAAGAGGCTGCGGCGGTTCTCGCAGTGCTGGCAAACCTTCCGGGCGGCTGGCGCGGGTTGGCGGAAACGAATGCGAATTGTCATAACCACACCCTATTTGGCGCGCGTGACAGATCAGGTCAACCGGGTCACCGTTGCGTTCCATGGCACGCTCCTGCCTACTAATGCATACGTCGTGCCGCGCCCCAAAGTTCGAATCCTGGCCTGATTTCAGATCCCCATGGAACGCCATACCGAAATAGTCCGCCAGTGGCGCATCCTGCTGGCGCTCGAGGGCAAGGCCCGGGGGCTGACCCTGGCCGAAGCCCAGGCTGCCGTCGGTGAGGGCGTATCGGAGCGGACCATCCGACGGGATTTCGAGGCCCTGACCCAGGCCGGCTTCCCGATTGAAACCACCAAGCGCGATGGCAAGACGGCGTTCACCCTCAACCGGGACGTCTTCAAGGGCGTGGCTGCCGCCGGTTTCTCGCTGTCGGAACTGTGCGCGCTCTACCTCAGTCGAACCGTCCTCTCGGCGGTCACCGGCGGGCCGTTCCAAGACAGCCTGGCCTCCGCGTTCGACAAGCTGTACGAGGCGCTGCCGCCGGCACTGTGGAAGTTCATTGAGAGCCTGCCCGCCGCGCTCGGCGCCAAGGAACACGCGTCGCGGCCCCTGGCGAGCGGGTCGGCCACCAAGTCGATGGACACGCTGATGTCGGCCATTCTGGGCCGCCGCCGCGTGCGCATGCGCTACCACTCCTTCTCCAGCAAGAAGCTCAAGGACTACATTGTCGAACCCTACCGGCTGGCCTACGCGCAAGGCGGGTTGTACCTGCAGGCCTTCGTGCCCGACTACGCCGAGATGCGGACCTTCGCGGTGCAGCGCATCGAGCAGGCGGTGGCGCTCGAAGAGAGTTTCAGTCCCGTGGCCGACTCCCCCGCCGACGTGTTCCCGCACTCCCTCGGCGCGTTCTCGGGGACCCCGGAGCCCGTGGTCATCGAGTTCACCGCCGCCGAGGCGCCCTACGTTCGCGAGCGGCAATGGCACGCGTCGCAGGCGATCGACGAACTGCCGGACGGACGCATCCGCCTGACGCTCAACGTGGTGCTCGACTGGGAACTGCAGGCGTGGGTGATGGGGTTTGGACCGGCGGCCCGGGTCATCACCCCCAAGGCGTTTGCCGATCGCATTCTCGACAGCCTCGAAGAGACGCGCGCGACTTACCTCAGGACCTTGTAGGGATCGATCGGCATCCCCTGCCACCACTGCTTCTGATCGGTCATCTGGAAGATGGCGAAGTGCAGGTGCGGCGTATCAGGCGGCGCATTGCCCGAGGTCCCGACGTAGCCGAGCACGTCGCCGCGTCTCACGCGATCGCCGTCTTTCAACCCATCCACGTACCGCTGCAGGTGCGCGTAGTAATACACGTAAATGTTGGTGGGATCGAACTGGTACACGGTGATGCCGCCGGCCTCGCTGTTGAACAACCGGGCGATGGTGCCGTCTTCGACAGCGATCACGGGTGTATGACGGGCCGCCAGCATGTCGATGGCCTCGTGCTGCCGGGATGCACCGCGCTCCTCGTTGAACGAGTCGCGCACGTCCTCCCGCCTGGCGCCCTGGATCGGCAATTCGAGATGACGCCCGCGCAGGACCTCGACCGGATCCGCGGACACGGAGGGAACGGCCGCAGCGGTCTGCGCCGGCGGCGTCACCGCGGGCGGTGTCTCCGGCGGGCTCGGCCGCACCGCAACCACGGGCGGCTCAACCCGGCCCGCCGCTTCCGCGCGCCGGTCCGCGCTGGCCCATGGGCCGGCCGGGAACACGGTGAACAGCGCGGCCATCACGAGCATGCCGATCAGGAACCCGCCGGCGGCGGCGAACACCATCCACGAATACGCCGGCGACCCCTTTGTTGTCATTCGATGCCCATCGCGTCAGGGCAGCAGCTTCAAGCCGTCGCGAACCGGCGGGAGCAGTTGCCGGACGCCGGTATTTTCGCTGGGGCTCGCGCCGGCGAACACGCTCAGCAGGAACGCGCGCGTGTTGTGCCGTCTGGCCAGGCCAGCCTCCGACGAGAACGCCGCCTCCCACGAGTCGAGTGGCGCCGGCGAGAGGACCTTCGCAAACCACGCCTTCCACTCGTCGTCGGTGTGAAGTCCCCGCTGCGCGATGAACAGGACCGGGCGCGCCAGGCGGTCGGGTTCCCCCGCGTGATAGGCGACGGTCTGCCGAGGTGCGACTTGCTCGGCAATCGCGATCAGCAGGCGATCGAGGTGGGCCTTGTTGACCGAGGGGTTGAGCGCGAGTTGCAGGGCGAAGTCGGCGCCGTGGGCGACGCCGTGACGAAAGCCTTCGGTGTCGCTGAAGGCGCGGTAGTCCTTGACGTCCAGCAGGAAGTCGGCGGCGGCCAGCACCAGCGCGTCGCGTTCGCCTGGCGACATCCAGGGGGTGATGCGGTCGGTGCGCGCGACCTCGGCCATGACGAGCGCCGCAAACGGCGCGCGAAAGCCCTGCGCATCGCCGCCGGCCAGCATCGGCATCAGTGTGTCGCGCAAACGAACCAGCGTCGGGCGATCGAGCTGGCCCGCGCGCATCCAGACAGACAGTGCTTCGAACGCGACGCCATCGCGCAGTTGTGGATTGGGATCACCCAGACAAGCGGTCAGGGCGAGGGCAAGGGACTGTCGCTCGTTGGCGTCGGCGACGGCGAACTTCGCCGTCTTGAGCGCGGTCAGGCGGGCCAACGGCCATGCCTCCGGCGGGCACGTCAGCGCGACCGGTTGAGCCGCCGCCGGCGCCACCAGCATGGCGCTAAACGCAATCGCCGCGATGACCCGCTGTGGGTTGCGCATGCGGTTACTGGACGATGGACTGGGTGATGGCGGCCTTGAAGCGCTGCCGCAGACCGTCCGGACTGGCCGGCACGTTCTGGGAGAACAGCAGCACGACGAGCTGCTTCGCGGGATCGATGGCGAAAAACGTCCCGGCGGAGCCGTCCCAGCCGTACTCCCCGGTCGAGGTGAGGTAGCCGCGCGCGCTCGGCGTGACCACCACGTCGACGTTGCCGAGGCCCCAGCCCATGGCGCCGCCGCGCTGCTGCAGCACGGGCGCCGAGAGGCCGTTGGCCGTCATCGACTCCACGGTCCTGGCGCTGAGCAGCCGCACGCCGTCGAGCTCGCCCCGGTTCAGGAGCATCTGGCAGAAGCGGAGAAAATCCGGTGCGGTCGACACCAGGCCGACCGCGCCCTCGACCAGCGCCGGGCGCTTCGTGAACGGCACTTCTTCTTCGATCTCGAAGGGCGTGAGCCCACCGGTTGGCGCCACACGGTAGACCGTGGCGAGGCGCGCCTGCGCCTCGCCTTCCACCCAGAACGACGTGTCGTTCATCTCGAGCGGCTTGAGGATGCGATCGGTGACGAACGCGTCGAAGGGCTTACCCGACCACACTTCCACGAGACGGCCCAGCACCGTCGTGCCCTCGCTGTAGCGGAAGCGGGTGCCCGGGTCTTCCATCAACGGTGCTCGCGTGATGTTGGTGACGAACTGCGGCAACGCCTGCGTTCGCACGCGCACCTGCCGGGCGAGATACAGGTCCGACGACCGGTGGCTCAGTCCGGACGTGTGCAGCAGGAGGTCTTCAATCGTGATCGCCCGCGACGGCTTGCGCGACCCCTCGGGCGTCTGCACCATCACGTTCTTGAACTCCGGCAAGTACGCCGATACCGCATCAGTGAGACGGAACTTCCCTGCCTCGTGCAGCATCATCACCGCGACGGCGGTCACCGCCTTCGTCTGGGAGTAGATGCGAAAGAGGGAGCGCTCGGTCATCGGCGTGCGCATCTCCACGCTTTGCAGGCCGACCGGCTCGAGGTAGGCGATCTTGCCCTGGCGCGCGACCAGGCCGACCGCGCCGGCAATCTTGCGATCGCTGACGGCCTGCCGCAGCACGGCGGTGGCGTTCTGGAGGCGCTCGGCCGACATGCCGACCGAATCGGGTGTGGCGCGCGGGGTCGGTTGGCTTGCCCACCGAAGCTCTGAGAGCGAAGGTGGGACCGCGGCCAACAGGCCGGTGGCGAGGGCGAGGCCGCACAGGGTCAGGGCGCTGGCGTAATTGAACATCGTGGTTCGCATTCTATGGTGCCACGGGCTATGGCTGCTTGATCGCGGCGAGGGCGCGCGTGTGGGCTTCGGTCAAGGCGTCGGTGGCCGGTACCTTGATGTCCGGCGTCACGCCGTTCCCTTCCCAATTCCGGCGACTGAGAATGGTCAGTAACTGGCCGTTGGGGACTGTGATCTCGAACAGATCGTTCACCGGGTACGGGCGGCCCGGGTTCGCCGCGCCGGCGGTGGATTCGCCGATCACCACAGCGCGTTTGAGATCCTGGAGCAGAAAGGCCAGCCCTTCCCCACCCGAGAAGGAATTCTTCGAGGTCAGGACGAACACAGGGCGCTTGCCGTCGCGCCACGCCAGCGTATCGGCGACGGTTGCGTAGACTTCGCGGGTGCCGGTCCTTGGGATGACTTCGAACAACGGCTTGCCCGGTTCCTCGAACAGGTAGCTCATGAGCAGGGCCACGGTACCCGGCGAGCCGCCACCGTTGTTGCGCATGTCGAGGATCAAGGCCGCCGCCGGTTGCAGCAGCTTCATCGCCGCGGCGAGCGCGTCCCGGTGCTCCACCGGACGGAGGAAGTACGCCATGTCCAGCAGCCCGATGTTGCCGGGCAGGACCTCCGTTCGCCGAAAGCCCGCCGTCGTTGGCACATCACGTTGTGCCGGCGATGAACCTGTCGCGCTCGAGGGCCTGACAACCTGCACGGCGACGTGCTTGTCTCGGGTCACGTCATAGAGGTCGTGTGTCAGCAACTCAGCGAGTTCTTGTGGCGTTGCCGCCTTCGCGTAGCGCCCGCCGGCCAGGGCCGACGTCAGCGCTAACCGCACGGCGCCCGTGAGCGGGATGTCGAAGTACTCGCGGCTGAAGACGTCCACGACGCCCGTGACCGTGGGCGCGATCAGCCCGGGGGCGAGCGAGGCCGGCTGCGCCCCCCAGAGCGCGACGCCAACACACCATGTAGTGAACACGGCCGCCGCAAGGCGCCTCATTCCCGAGTCACCGCCGTGAGGTTCATCGTCAGGAGCACGCCAAGCTTGGGCAAATCGTTCACGCCGATGGCCGTGCGAGCCGGCCGATGGTCGCCCATGCGTTCCGCATAGGCCTGGTTCATGGCGTCGAAGTCCTTCATGTCGCGCAGGAACACGTTGACGTGGATGACATGGGCGAGGTCCGATCCCACCGACTCGAGCATCACGCGGAATGAATCGAGAATCTGCCGGGTCTGCGAGGCGACGTCGGGCCCTGCCAGCTCGCCGGTGGCCGGGTCAATCCCGGCGGTGCCGCCAATCGTGATCCACTGCCCGACTTTGCTGATGTGGCTGTACGGGCCGATGGGCCACGGCGTGCCCGGCGGCGTGGACGTGCTCACTTGTGACATGCGGACGGCCTGCCTTCCAGAGGGATTGAATGCGACCGTATGATACGCTCCGACCGATGGGCAGCGCGACACCTGTGGACGATGAGACTACCCTCATCGCTCAGCTCCGCGCCGGCGACGAGTCCGCGTACGAGCAAGTGGTGCGGACTTACGGCGGGCGGTTGCTGGCCGTGACCCGTCGCATCCTCGCCTCAGACGAAGACGCCCGCGATGTCGTCCAGGACGCCTTCCTCAACGCCTTCAAGAGCCTGGACCGTTTCGAAGGGAACTCCAAGCTCTCCACCTGGCTGCACCGCATTGCCGTGAACGCCGCCCTGATGAAGCTGCGGACGCGAAAGCGCAAGCCCGAGCAGTCGATCGAAACCCTGCTGCCGGCGTTCCTCGACGACGGCCATCACGAAGAGCGATTCAAGAGCTGGGACTAGCCGGTCGATGTAGCCATGGAACGGGCCGAGACCCGGAACCTGGTGCGGCAGAAGATCGACGAGTTGCCGGAGGGCTACCGTACCGTTCTCGTCCTGCGCGACATCGAAGGATTAGACACCGAGGAAACCGCCAACATGCTTGGGTTGTCCGTGAACGCCGCCAAGATTCGGCTCCACCGCGCCCGGCAGGCGCTCCGGACCATGCTGGCGCCACATTTCCGGAGGGACGGCGCGTCATGAAATGCCGCGAGCTGGCCGACTTCCTGATGGACTACGTGAGCGGCGAGCTCCCGGAGGAGAACCGCGCGCACTTCGAGCTGCACCTCTCGCGGTGCCGCAACTGCCACGAGTACCTGGCGCAGTACGAGAGCACGGTCAAGGCCGGCCGCATCGCTTGCGGTGAGATGAGCGACGAGCTGCCCGACAACGTCCCCGAGGACCTGGTCAAGGCCGTCCTCGCCGCCCGCAAGCTCGACCCCTCCAGCTAACCGCCCGGCACGCCAGGCACCTTAGGCACTCTAGGCACCTTCCGAGTTGACACGCCCCGTATCAAGTCCTACACTTGATCTGTGTCAACTTCAGAGCTGATCTTCATCTCCGTTGCCGCGCGCATGCTGAACATGCACCCGCAAACGCTGCGCAAGTACGAGCGGCTCGGGCTGGTGCGGCCGGCGCGCACGGTGGGCAGCATGCGGCTCTACTCGCACGACGAAATCGAGCGGCTGCGCTTCATCAAGCGGCTGGTGGATGACGCCGGCGTCAACCTCGCCGGCGTGCAGCAACTGCTGTCGGTCGCCGAGGCGATGCAGCGCATCCGCCCCCTGATGCGGCCGGGCGCGCTGCAGCGGGACGCGACGCGCCGGCGCCTGCTGCGTGAAATGGATCAACTGTCTGCCCTGCTGGGCCTGGACGCCGAGGGCTAGTCGTGGACTTCAAGGATTACTACACCACGCTCGGCATCGCCAAGACCGCCACCGAGAAGGAGATCAAGCAGGCCTTCCGGAAGCTGGCGCGAAAGTATCACCCGGACGTCAACGCCAGCGACAAGGGCGCCGAGGCGAAGTTCAAGGAAGTGAACGAAGCCAACGAAGTACTGAGCGACCCCGTCAAGCGGAAGAAGTACGACGAGCTGGGCGCCAACTGGCGCGCCTACGAGAACGCGCCGCCCGGCGCCGGCAGCCCGTATGGTGCCGGCAGTCCGTTCGGGGGCGGAGCCGGTGGTGGCGGGTTTCGGAACATGACCGAGGACGAGGTGTCCGAGATGTTCGGCGGCGGGGACGCCCCGTTCTCCGACTTCTTCACCACCTTCTTCGGCGGCATGGGCGGCGAAGACCAGGGGGCCGGGGCGCGCGGCGGCCGCGGCCGGTCGCGCGGCCGGAAGGGGCAGGATGTCGAGCACCCCTTCGAGCTGGACCTCGAAACCGCGTTGCGCGGCAGCGTCCAGCGGCTGCAACTGCGCCACGACGGTCACGCGCGATCGGTCGAGGTGCGCATCCCCGCCGGCGTCACCGACGGTTCGCGGGTGCGGGTCAGCGGTGAAGGCGGCCGCGGCACCGGCAGCGGGCCGAGCGGCGACCTCTTCCTGCGCGTGCAGCTGAAGCCGCATCCGGTGTTCGAGGTGAAGGGGCGCGACGTCTACACCAAGACCCGGGTGCCGGTGCCGACGGCGGTGCTCGGCGGCGAGGTTGACGTGCTGACGCCGGAGGCGAAGACGCTGCGGCTGAAGGTGCCCGCTGGGACGCAGAGCGGCCAGCGCTTCCGCCTGAGAGGCCATGGCTGGCCGACGGTCGGGAAACCAGACGAACGCGGCGACCTGTATGCGAATGTCGAAGTGGAGATTCCGAAGGCGTTGAGCGAGGAAGAGCGCGGGTTGTACGAGTCGCTCCGCGCGGCCGGTGCGTCGAGCCAGAGGGCGACCGCCAAGAGCGAAGGCTGAGGGACATCATGAATCTCAACAAGTTCACCGAAAAGGCCCAGGAGGCCGTGCTGGCCGCGCCGCAGTTGGCGTCGGAGTTGAACCACGCGCAGGTCGAGCCCGAACACTTGCTCGTCACGCTGATCGAGCAGCAGAACGGCGTCGTGCCAAGCGTGTTCCGCAAGCTGACCGTGGAGCCGGGCGCCATCGCCGGCGCGCTGCGCGCCCACCTGGCGAAGCAGCCGAAGGCCCACGGCGGCTCGGAGCCCCACCTCTCCCCGCGCCTCCGCGTGGTGTTCGACGCCGCCCAGGCCGAAGCCAAGGCGATGCAAGACGAGTACGTCAGCACCGAGCACCTGCTGCTCGGGATCCTGAACGAGCCCGGCAAGTCGGCGACGGTCGATCAGCTGAAGGCCAACGGGATCACGCGCGAGAAGGTGCTCGAGGCGCTGACCGCCGTGCGCGGCAGCCAGCGGGTGACCGACCAGAACCCCGAAGGCAAGTACGAGGCGCTCGAGAAGTACGGCCGCGACCTCACCGAGCTCGCCCGCAAGGGCAAGCTCGACCCGGTGATTGGGCGAGACGAGGAAGTGCGCCGGGTGATCCAGGTGCTGTCGCGCCGCACCAAGAACAACCCGGTCCTGATCGGCGAGCCCGGCGTCGGCAAGACGGCGATCGTCGAAGGCCTCGCCCAGCGCATCGTCCGCGGCGACGTCCCGGAGGGCCTGAAGAAGAAACGCATTGTCACGCTCGACATGGGCGCGCTGATCGCGGGCGCGAAGTACCGCGGCGAGTTCGAGGACCGGCTCAAGGCCGTGCTCAAGGAAGTGTCGGAGGCCGAGGGCCAGATCGTCCTGTTCATCGACGAGCTGCACACGGTGGTGGGCGCCGGCGCCTCGGAGGGGTCGATGGACGCCTCGAACATGCTGAAGCCGATGCTGGCCCGCGGCGAGCTCCACACCATTGGCGCCACCACGCTGGACGAGTACCGCAAGTACATCGAGAAGGACGCGGCCCTCGAGCGCCGCTTCCAGCCGGTGCACGTCGGCGAACCGACGGTCGAAGACACCATCAGCATCCTGCGCGGCCTCCGCGAGCGCTACGAGATCCACCACGGCGTCAAGTTCAAGGACGCCGCGCTGGTCGCCGCCGCCGTGCTGTCGCACCGCTACATCTCCGACCGCTTCCTGCCCGACAAGGCCATTGACCTGATGGACGAGGCGGCGTCGAAGCTGCGCATGGAAATCGACTCCATGCCGGTGGAGCTCGACGAAGTGCGCCGCCGCATCATGCAGCTGGAAATCGAGCGCGAGGCCCTCCGCAAGGAGAAGGACAAGGCGTCGAAAGAGCGCCTCGAGAAGCTCGAGAAGGAGCTGGCCGACCTCAAGGAACAGCAGACCGGGCTGACGTCGCACTGGGAGCAGGAGAAGGACGCGATCCAGTCGGGCCGCCAGTTGAAGGAACAGGTCGAGCGCGTGCGCGTCGAGGTCGAGCAGGCGCAGCGGTCCGGCGACTACGCGAAGGCCTCGGAGCTGCAGTACGGCCGCGTGCCCGAGCTCGAGGCGCGCATCAAGGAGCAGGAGTCGCGCCTGCAGAGCCTGCAGAAGGCCAAGAGCATGCTCAAGGAAGAAGTGGACGAGGAAGACATCGCCGAAGTCGTCGGCAAGTGGACCGGCATCCCGGTCAGCCGCCTGATGGAAGGCGAGGTCCAGAAGCTCCTCAAGATGGAAGAGCGGCTGCACCTCCGCGTGGTCGGACAGGACGAGGCCATCGTCGCCGTGTCGAACGCCATTCGCCGCGCCCGCGCCGGGTTGCAGGACCCGAACCGTCCGCTCGGCAGCTTCATCTTCCTCGGGCCCACCGGCGTCGGCAAGACCGAGCTCGCCCGCGCCCTCGCCGAGTTCCTGTTCGACAATGAGCACGCGATGGTGCGCATCGACATGTCGGAGTACCAGGAAAAGCACACCGTATCGCGCATGATCGGCGCGCCTCCCGGCTACGTCGGCTACGACGAGGCCGGCCAGCTCACCGAGGCGGTCCGCCGCCGGCCGTACGCCGTGGTGCTGTTCGATGAAGTCGAGAAGGCGCACCCCGAGGTGCTGAACGTCATGCTCCAGTTGCTCGATGACGGCCGGCTGACCGACGGCAAGGGCCGCGTCGTCGACTTCACCAACACCGTGATCGTCATGACCTCGAACCTCCGCGACCTGGACTCCCTGCGCGGGCACTTCCGGCCGGAGTTCATCAACCGCATCGACGACATCGTGTTCTTCCACACGCTCGACCGGGTGCACATCAAGAAGATCGTGGACATCCAGCTGAGCGGCCTGCTGAAGCGGCTGGAAAGCCGCAAGATCCGGATTACCCTGAGCGACGCCGCCAAGGACTTCCTGGTGGCTGAAGGGTATGATCCGGTCTATGGGGCCCGGCCGCTGAAGCGGGCCCTCCAGCGGCTCCTGCTCGATCCGCTGGCGCTGCGCGTGCTCGACGGCGAGTTCCGCGATGGCGACACGGTCGTCGTCGATCTGACGGCCGATAAAATCAGTTTCACGAAAGGTCAGCCCGTCAATGCCTAGCCCGACCGCGCCTCCCGGCGGTAACCCGAAAGACCGCCGGCAGGCGTCACCCAAGCCCACCGTGCTGTGGTGGGTGCTCGGAGCGCTCACCGTGCTGGCCGTTGGCCAGGCCTACTTCCTCACGCCGGCGGGACGGCAGATCTCGTACAGCGAGTTCAAGGGCATGGTCCGCACCGGCCAGGTGGCCGAGGTCGCCGTCGGCGACTCGATCATCCGCGGCACGCTCAAGAAGGCCGGCGACGACGGCGTCACCGCGTTTTCGACGACGCGCATCGAAGACCCGAAGCTGGTCGAGGAACTCGACGCGGCGACCGTGAAGTACTCTGGCGAGCTGGTGAGCCGCTGGCTGCCGGAAGTGCTCGGCTGGGTGCTGCCGCTCCTGCTGCTCTTCGGCCTGTGGTCGTTCTTCATGCGTCGCATGGGCGGCGCTGAAGGCGGCATCATGTCGTTCGCCCGCAGCAAGGCCAAGCTGATGGCTGAAGACGACGTCAAGACGACCTTTGCCGATGTCGCCGGCGTGGATGAGGCCGCCCAGGAACTGCGCGAAATTGTCGAGTTCCTGAAGACCCCCAAGAAGTACACCAACCTCGGCGGCAAGATTCCGAAGGGCGTGTTGCTGGTCGGCCCGCCGGGCACCGGCAAGACGCTGCTGGCCCGCGCCGTGGCCGGCGAAGCCAAGGTCCCCTTCTTCAGCCTGAGCGGATCGGAATTCGTCGAGATGTTCGTCGGCGTCGGCGCGGCCCGCGTGCGCGACATGTTTGCGCAGGCCGAAGCCAAGGCGCCGTGCATCGTGTTCATCGACGAGCTCGACGCGCTGGGCAAGGCGCGCGTCCAGAGCCCCATGGGCAGTCATGAAGAGCGCGAGCAGACGCTGAACCAGTTGCTGTCGGAGATGGACGGTTTCGACGCGCGCAAGGCCATCATCATCATGGCCGCCACCAACCGCCCTGAAGTGCTGGACCCCGCCCTGTTGCGCCCCGGCCGCTTCGATCGCCAGGTGCTGGTGGACAAGCCGGACGTCAAGGGCCGTGAAGACGTCCTGAAGATCCACGTCCGCAACGTGAAGCTCAACGCCTCCGTGGATCTGCGCAAGGTGGCCGCGCGCACGGCCGGCTTTGCCGGCGCCGACCTCGCCAACCTCGTCAACGAAGCCGCCCTGCTGGCGGCGCGGCGCGAGGGGACGACGGTGGAGATGATCGACTTCGACGAGGCCATCGACCGCCTGGTGGCGGGCCTCGAGAAGAAGCGCGTGATGAGCACCAAGGAACGTGAGATCGTGGCGTACCACGAGTCGGGCCACGCGATTGTGGCGACCGTGCTGCCCAACATGGACCCGGTCCACAAGATCTCGATCGTGGCCCGCGGCTTTGGCGCGCTGGGCTACACGATGCAGCTGCCCCTGGAAGATCGCTACCTGATGCAGAGGGGCGACCTGCTGAACCAGATGGCGATCCTGCTCGGCGGCCGCGCCGCCGAGGAGATTGCGATCGGCGAAATCTCCACCGGTGCGCAGAACGACCTCCAGCGTGTCTCCGACCTGGCCCGCTCGATGGTCACGGAATGGGGCATGAGCGAGCGGCTCGGCACCATCAACTTCGACCCGCCCCGCCGCAACCGCTTCCTGGACCTCGGCATGCCGGTCGAGCGAGGCCTCTACAGCGACGACACCGCCCGCCTGATCGATGACGAGGTGAAGCAGATCATCACCGGTGCGCACAACGAGGCCCGCCGCATCCTGCGCGACCAGCGCGAGGCGCTCGAGGTCGTGACCCGCCGCCTGCTGGAAAAGGAAGTAATGGAAGGCGACGAACTGCGCGAGTTGATGGCCGCGCACCCGGGCGCGGTCCCCGCCCCCGCGCACCCGTGAACCGCTGAGAACGACTGCCCGCGCCGCGCTGGATCCAACCAGCGCATTGCGCGAGTGCTAAACGCGGTTATAGTGTCGGCCGAGGTTCCTCCTTGGCCGAACTCTTTCACCAGATCTACAACCCCGTGGCCGGCAGCGTGCTGCTGTCGGCCCTTGTCGCCTCCATTCCGCCCATCCTGCTGGCGATTTGCCTGGCGGTGCTGCGCATTGCGCCCTGGAAGTCGGCGATTGCCGGCGCCGCGAGCGCCTTCCTGCTGGCGTGGATGGTCTGGGGCATGCCGCTGGGCCTCACCTTCGCCGCCGCCACCCACGGCATGGCCTTCGGGCTCTGGCCGATCTGCTGGATCGTGTTCAGCTCGGTGATGTTCTACAACCTCTCGGTCGAAAGCGGCGACTTCGACGTGATTCGGCGGTCGCTCGCCCGGCTCACCACCGACCGGCGAATCCAGATCCTGCTGGTGGCGTTCTGCTTCGGCGCCTTGATCGAGGGCATTGCCGGCTTCGGCGCGCCAGTCGCGATCACGGCGGCGATGCTGGCCGGTCTGGGGTTCGAGCCGATCATGGCCGCGGTGCTCGCGCTGATCGCCAACACCGCGCCGGTCGCGTTCGGGTCGCTCGGCATTCCGGTGACGACGCTCGGCGGCCTGCTCGCGCCCATGCTCGGGCACGACACCCAGACGACGACGCGGGCCTTGTCGGCGATGGTCGGCCGGCAACTGCCGTTCTTCTCGATGGTCATCCCGGCGTACCTGGTCGTGCTGTACGCCGGTTGGGGCCGCATGCTGGCGGTCTTCCCCGCCGTGTTCACGGCGGGCCTCTCGTTCGCGATCGGCCAGTTCCTGGTCTCCAACTACGTGGGGCCGGAGCTGACGGACACGCTCGCCGCCTTGTTCTCGCTGGCGTCGGTCGCGCTGTTGCTCAAGTTCTGGAGTCCCAAAGACGCCTATGTGGACGGCCGTCCCATGGTGGTGGAGAGCACCATCGACGCGGCGTCGCGCGTCAGCCGCGCGTATGCCACCTACGGCATCCTGATCGTCACGGTCCTGATCGGCCAGGTCGGCAACTTCGCCGGCCTGTCGCAACTGCAGCCGCCGGCCAACGTCACGGCACTCCTGCGCTGCGGCCAGATCGGCAATCGGCTGTGCCCCGACCCCTGGGCCGGTGAGAGCGCCGCGACCGATCCGCAAGGGTTCCGCTTTCCGGTGTGGGAGTTCAGCTGGCCCGGCGCCTTCAACCTGGTTGACGGTAAGCCGGCCCCGATTGTCCAGCGCGAAGCGCCGGTCGTGGCGTCTTCCTCGCCCTACGCGCTGACCTACCGGCTCGACTTCCTGGCCACGGCGGGCACGCTCGTGCTGTTCGCGACGTTCATTGCGCTGATCCCGATGGTGGTCGCGGGCGCACGGCCGGGCATTCTCGGCATCGCCTTCAGGAAGACGGCAACGCAGTTGCGGCTGCCGATCATCACGATCGCCTTCATCCTGTCGATTGCCACGGTCATGAATTATTCAGGCATGACCTCGTCGATGGCGCTCGCCCTGGCGCAAACCGGGTGGCTGTTCCCGTTCTTTTCCGCCTGGCTCGGCATGCTCGGCGTGTTCCTGACCGGCAGCGACACCTCGTCCAACACCCTGTTCGGGCCACTGCAGGCCACCACGGCCAAGGTGTCGGGCCTCGATCCGATCCTGATGGGCGCGACCAACAGCTCGGCCGGCGTGATGGGCAAGATGATCAGCCCCCAGAACCTGTCGGTGGGCGCCGCCGGCGTCGGCGCGGTCGGCCGGGAAGGCGAGATCTTCGCCAAGGTCATCTTCCACAGCCTGGCGCTGACCGGGCTGATGGGCGTGCTCGCCATGCTGCAGGCCTATGTCGTCCCCTGGATGGTGCCGACGCTCTGAACCGAAGGCGGAAGGGCTTCCGGCAAATTCATTGTGCAGCTTGGCCATGCGATTCTCAGGGGGCAGGCCGGGCTCGTGTACGCCTCGGCTAGAATACGCTGCAGCAGTGCCCCCTCACATGTTCGGCGTCTTCGTCTTCGATCCTGGCGCTCGCCAGTTGACGCGCGTCGGTGAGCCGGTTCACCTGACCGCCAAGGCGGTGGATCTGCTGACGCTGCTGGTCTCCAGGCGTCCGGAGGCGGTGGCCAAGAAGCAGATTCACGAGACCCTGTGGCCCGACACGTTCGTGACGGATGTCAGCCTGACCACCCTCATCTTCGAGTTGCGCACGGCGCTTGGCGAGTCCGCGCGGCAGCCCTGCTTCATCCGCACGGTCCATGGCTTCGGCTACGCGTTCCAGGCTGACAACGCGCAGAGCGACACCGACATTCGCGAGACGCAGTTCTGCGTCATCCACGACGGTCGCGAAGTGAGCCTGCGGCCGGGTGAGAACCTGCTGGGCCGGTCGCGGGACTGCCGGCTGCGACTTGACTCGACCAAGGTGTCGCGGCACCACGCGCGCATCACCGTGGACGGCGATGCCGCGTTGATCGAAGACTGCGGCAGCCGCAACGGCACCTCGGTGCGTGGTGTGAAGACCGACGGGCGCGTGCGCCTGGAGGACGGCGACGACATCGACGTGGCCGGCATTCGGGTGATCTTCCGCATTCTCGCCGGCGCCCACGGCACGGCAATGACCGAATGACCGTCCGGTTCGGCGACGGCGGCGGGCCGGGTCCGCTTACGTCGTCGGGGGCGCGGGCGGGTTGGCCTTCGGACCGGGTGCGCCCTCACCGGCGGTGAAGCCGCAGGCCTTGTGCGAGCCGTCGCAGAACGGCTTCTGCTGCGACTGGCCGCAGCGGCACAGGGCGAACGGTTTTTTCGGCACGACGTACTCGGCGCCGGTCCAGTCCACCAGCTTGACGTCCTCGCCCTCGACCAGCAGCGAGCCGTTCTCTCGAACCTTGATAGTGATCATTCGTCTCCAAACTCCGGCTGAAGCCGGAGGCTACATCTGAGCCGCGTTAGCCCTTCTGCATGGCAGAAAGGAACTCGGCGTTGTTCTTGGTCTTCGCCATCTTGTCGAGCAGCAGTTCCATCGCCTCGACCGGCGACAGCGGGTTGAGGACGCGGCGGAGCACGTAGACGCGGCTGAGATCCTCTTTCGAGATCAGCAGTTCTTCCTTGCGGGTGCCGCTCTTGAGGATGTCGATGGCCGGGAAGGTGCGCTTGTCCGACAGCTTCCGATCCAGGTGGATCTCCATGTTGCCGGTGCCCTTGAACTCCTCGAAGATCACGTCGTCCATGCGCGAGCCGGTGTCGACCAGCGCGGTGGCGATGATGGTGAGCGAGCCGCCCTCTTCGATGTTGCGGGCGGCGCCGAAGAAGCGCTTTGGTTTCTGCAGCGCGTTGCTGTCGAGACCGCCGGAGAGGACCTTGCCCGACGCCGGAATCACGGTGTTGTAGGCGCGGGCCAGGCGCGTGATCGAGTCGAGCAGGATCAGCACGTCCTTCTTGTGTTCGACCAGGCGCTTCGCCTTCTCGATCACCATCTCGGCGACCTGCACGTGGCGCTGGGCGGGCTCGTCGAACGTCGAGGAGATCACTTCCCCGTCCACCGAGCGCTGCATGTCGGTCACTTCCTCGGGACGCTCGTCGATCAGCAGCACGATCAGGTAGATCTCGGGGTGGTTCTTCGCCACCGATTGCGCGATGTTCTGCAGCAGCATGGTCTTGCCGGTGCGCGGCGGCGCGACGATCAGGCCGCGCTGGCCCTTGCCGATGGGCGTCATCAGGTCCATGACGCGGGCGGAGAGGTTGTCGGCCTCGGTTTCGAGCTTGACCCGCTCCAGCGGATAGAGCGGTGTCAGGTTCTCGAAGAACAGCTTCTCGCGCGCCTGGTCTGGGGCCTCGAAGTTGACGGCCTCGACCTTGATCAGGGCGAAGTAGCGCTCCCCTTCTTTCGGCGGCCGAATCTGCCCTGACACCGTGTCGCCGGTCTGCAGGTCGAACTTGCGGATCTGCGAGGGCGAGACGTAGATGTCGTCGGGACCCGGCAGGTAGTTGTAGTCGGGCGCGCGGAGGAAGCCGAAGCCGTCTGGCAGCACTTCCAGCACGCCTTCCGAGAAGATGAAGCCGCTCTGCTCGGTCTGCGCCTTCAGGATTTGGAAGATCAGCTCTTGCTTGCGCATCCCCGTCGCGCCGGCGACGTCCAGGTCCTTGGCGACCTGGGTGAGATGCTGGATGCTCATCTCCTTCAGCTCGGTGATGTTGAGCCCGGGCTTCTTGCTTTCGTTCAGGGCATGTTCGGCCGATTCGGCGGCGACATCAGGCTGGGGTGGGGGCTGGTGACCGCCACCGCGGTGCGGACCGTGACGCTTGTGACTAGGCATGCGGGCTATTCCAAAAAGGGTCTGACTCGGGTTGTAAGGTTCTGGAAAGGAGCGGAGCGGCGTCCGCGAGAACGAAACGAGGCAAAACCGGAAGAAACTCCCGGTAGTATACCAGAAGTGCATCGCATCACGCTCCCCCTGCTCCTCCTGGCGGCGGTCACGTTCTTTGCCGGCCTCGGCCGGGGGGCCATCACGGATTCGGACGAGGCGTTTTATGCCGAGTCGGCCCGGGAAATGGTGGCGTCGGGTGACTGGGTCACCCCCTATTACAACTACGAGCCGCGCTTCCAGAAGCCGGTGCTCTACTACTGGCTCACCGCGTCGGCGTCCCTCGTGCTCGGCGACACCGAGACGGCGGCCCGCTTCTGGGCGGCCATGGCGGGCCTGGGCCTCGTGCTGGTCACCGCGGCCGCCGGCCGCCGCTGGTACGACGAGTCAACCGGGCTGCTGGCGGGCGCGATTGTCGCCACCAACGTCGGCTACTTCTCGATTGGCCGCATGGCGCTGCCGGACCTGCCGCTGGCCTTCTGCATCACGCTGGCGATCTGGGCGGCCCTCGTGGCGACGCTCGAGCAGGAACGCTCCCCGCGCAAGTTCGTGCTGCTGGCCGCGCTGGCCCTCGGCCTGGGCGCGCTGACCAAGGGGCCCATCGGCCTGATCATTCCGGCCCTCGTGATCGTGCCGGTGCTGATGATCGAGCGGCGCTCGATCGCGCTGACGCCCAGCGACATCGCGCTCGGCATCGTGGTGATGCTGGGCGTGGCGGTGCCGTGGTACCTGCTGATGTGGTTCCGCCACGGCAACGACTACCTGCAGGGCTTCTTCATCGGCGACAACTTCGAGCGCTTCGCCACGGATCGGTTCAACGACCCGCGGCCGTGGTGGTTCTACGTCCCGATTGTCGCCGGCGGGCTGCTGCCGTGGACGCCGCTGGCGCTGGTCTGGCTGGGGCCGCTGACGCAGTTCGTGCGACGCCGGCGCGACGTTGGCACCATCGACCTCCGCCTGCTGTTGTGGGCGCTGTTGCCGCTGGCGTTCTTCTCGCTGTCGGTCGGCAAGCAGCCGCGCTACGTGCTGCCGGTGCTGCCGCCGCTCGCCCTGCTGCTCGCCTCGTCCATCGTCGAACGTACGCAGGAATGGCGCGGGTTCGACGGCGCGCGTTCGCGGCCGCGGCGCGCCACCGGAGTGGTGGCGGGGTCGCTGCTGAGCGGCGCGTTCTTCGTGGTGATGGGCGCGCTGCTCCACCGGCTGCAGCCCCTGCTGATCAACGTGGCGCCCATTTTTACGCAGGTGGCGGCCGGGCTGATCGTGGCCGCCGGCGTGTTAATCATCCTGGTGGCGTTGTCGGGGCAATGGCGCAACGCGCCCGCGGTGATCGCCGTTGCCGCCGCGATCACGCTGCCGGCGCTGCAGTTCGGCGGCCTGTCGAGCGGCGGCGACGACACCGTGCGCCAGATGGCGCGGCTGGTGCAGGCCAATCGCCCGGCCCAGGAGCCGGTCGGCACCTATCGCGTGTTCGTGCGCAACCTGGTGTTCTACTCGCACGCCCAGACGCTGGATATCATCACCGACGAGCAGGCCCTGCATTTCCTGGCGCAGCCCGGCCGCGCGTTGATGGTGGCGCCGGCGGACGTGCTCGATCGCCTCGAGCGCGAGGGGGGCATCACGCTCCATCGCATTGCGGAGCTTCCCTACTTCAACGAGGCCGGCGTGCGCGTGCGCACGCTGCTGTGGCCGGACCCGTCGCGCGACCTGACGCGGGTGGTGCTGGCCTCGAACCGCTAGGGGCGGCCCGCTAGGTCTGTCCGCGGGTGTCCCGCTTGATCCACGCGTCAATGGAATTGCGCATGGCGAGCGCCTTGCCCCCGGTATTGGGGAGCACGAGCCAGGCGCCGTCCTTCCGCTTCAACACCACGACCCCGCCATCCACTTTGGCGCCTTCAAAGTCGGAGCGGGCAAAGGCCCGGCGCCGGAACAGGCTGATCACCAGCAGCGTTTCAGGCTCGAGGACGAGGCGCGAGAACAGCGCGTCCAGCGTGGCGGCCAGGGCGAAGGCGGCCATCGCCGAACTGGTCACGCGCAGGAAGAACGAGTCGCCGTAGATGAAGAGGTACCAGGCGAACCAGACAAGGGAGAGGGCCGACGCCAGGATGAGGGCGATCACCCACGGCGCCATCCGGAACACGACGCGCGGGCCGCTCATCCGCCGCCTACCGGGTGACGGCGATCTTGCCGCTCTTCTCGAGCGAGGCGACGAACGTGAACATCCGGTCCACGCCCTCCTTCAACCGCTCGATCGAGGTCGCGTACGACAGCCGGAAGAACCCGGGCGCGTCGAACCCTTCACCCGGGGTGACGGCGACCGCCACCTCCTTCAGCATGGCCTCGGCCAGCTCGCCGGTGGTCCGGATGCCGGTCGGTGACAGCAGGTCGGCGACATAGGGGAACAGGTAGAACGCCCCTGAGGGCTTCACGCACACGAATCGCGGATCGGCGGTCAGCCAGCCATGCACCGCGTCGCGGCGCTTCCGGTATTCGTTCAACATCATCGTCACGCCGTCCTGCGGGCCGGTCAGCGCCGCGATGCCCGCCTTCTGCGTGATCGAGTTGATGTTCGATGTCGAGTGTCCCTGGAGGACATTGCACTGGGCGATCACCGCCTTGGGCCCGATGGCCCAGCCGCACCGCCACCCGGTCATCGCGTAGCTCTTCGACGCGGAGCTGCAGATGACGGTCCGGTCGGGCATGCGGTCGAGGAGGATCTTGACCAGGTTATGCGGGACCGGGTCGTAGATCAGGTGCTCGTAGGTGACGTCGGCGATCACCCAGATGCCGCGGGCCGCGGCCGCGTCGGCAATGGCGGTCATGTCGGCTTCCGAGATCAAGGCGCCGGTCGGGTTGCACGGCGAGTTGACGATGATGGCCTTCGTCTTCGGGGTCATCGCCTCGATGATGGCGCCGGCCTTGATGGCAAAACCGTCCTCGCGGTGCGTCTGCACCACCACCGGCGTCGCCTCGGCCAGCTTGATCTGATCGACGATGGTCGGCCAGAACGGGCCGTGCGTGATGACCTCGTCGCCCTGGTCGAACAGCACCATGGCGGCGTTGTAGAGGGCCTGCTTGGCGCCGGCGGAGATGATCACCTCGTCGGGCTTGACCGTGACGCCATAGCGCGAGTTGTAGTCGTGAGCGACCGCATCCCGAAACTCGAGCACGCCGGCCGACGGCGTGTACTTGGTGAAGTTCGCGTTCAGCGCAGCGTGGGCGGCGTCCTTGACGTGTTCCGGGGTACCGAAGTCCGGCTCGCCCGCGCCGAGGTCGACGACGTCGACGCCGGTGCGGCGAAGGCGGTCGGCTTCTGCGGACACCCTGAGGGTGGGTGACACGGTAACGCGGCTCATGCGACGTGCGAAAGTCATAGTCTGTTTCCTTGAAGCCTTTCAGTCTTCGATCTTCGGCCGGCCCGCGCGCTTGGCGTGCAGCCGTTCTTCGACAATCGGCGGCACCAGGCCGTCAACCTTGCCGTTGAGCATGAACACTTCCTTGATCAGCCGCGAGCTGATGTAGGTGTACTGCTCGGCCGGCATCATGAACACGGTCTCGATCTCCGGCGCCAGGTGGCGGTTCATGAGCGCCATCTGGAACTCGTACTCGAAGTCCGACACGGCGCGGAGGCCGCGCACCAGCACCGAGGCGTTCTTGCGGTGGGCGTAGTCGACGAGCAGGCCGTCGAAGGTCTCGACCTGCACGTTGGACCGCCCCTTGAACACGTCCTGGATCAGCGACACCCGCTCGCTTTCGGTGAACAGCGGTGTCTTCTCGACGTTGGCGAGGATGGCGACGATGATCTTGTCGAAAATCCGCGCCCCGCGCTCGATGATGTCCACGTGCCCGTTGGTCAGCGGATCGAACGACCCGGGATAGATGGCGATGCGGGGTGAGTGCTGGATAGTCATGCGTAAAAGCTCAGGGCGCTGTCGCCGGCGGTGACGGTGCGTGTCACCGACAACCCGGCCGGCGCCGGCGGTGCGACGCGGGAAGCGTGTTCGAGAACCAGCAGCGCGCCGGGGTTCCGCTGTCCGGCGGCGAGACCGACGGCGGCCTCGAGCCCGGCGTAGGCGTAGGGCGGGTCGAGCACGATGATGTCGAACGGACCGCCGCGAACCGGCCGCGCCAGCGCGCGTTCCACGCTGTCGCAAATGATAGCACAGCGATTTTGCTCGCCGCAGCGCTCGCGGTTCGCCTCGATTAACTGCACGGCGCGACGGTCCTGCTCGATGCAGGTGGCCGACGCGGCGCCACGGCTGAGGGCCTCGAGCGCGACGGCGCCGGTGCCGGCGAACAGATCGAGCACGCGCGCGTCGATGACGTGGGGCGCGATGATGTTGAACAACGTCTCTCGCAGCTTATCCGAAGTTGGGCGCAACCCGTCCCAGGTCGGCGCCTTCAATGTCCTGCCCTTATTGGTGCCGGTGATGATGCGCATGGCCCCTAACCGACCGTGATCAACCCGAACTGGCGCTGCCACACGCTGCGCACGTAGTCCTGCTGCGCCGGGGTCAGCGTGCCGCCGTCGACCCGCGCGCGCGCTTCCTCGTAGGCGCGCTCGAGCAGGTCGGCGTCGCGCATCAGGTCGCCGGCCCGCAGCGTCGGCAGTCCCGACTGGCGCGTGCCGAAGAAGTCGCCGGGGCCGCGCAGCCGCAGGTCGCGCTCGGCGATCACGAAGCCGTCGGAGGTGTCGGCCATCGCCTTCAGGCGCTCCCGCGCATCGTCCGACCACGGCGCCTGGTAGAGCAGCACGCAGGTGGAGGCGTGCTCGCCGCGGCCGATGCGGCCGCGCAACTGGTGCAGCTGCGACAGGCCGAACCGCTCGGCGTGCTCGACCACCATCAAGCTGGCATTGGCCACGTCGACGCCGACTTCCACGACCGTGGTCGAGACCAGGAGGCTCAACGCGCCGGCGGCGAAGGCGCGCATCACGCGCTCCTTCTCGTCGCCCTTCATGCGGCCGTGCAGCAACGCCACCGAGAACTCGGGAAACACCCGGGTCAGTTCCTCGGCCATGGCCGTCGCGGCCTTGAGGTCGATCTTCTCCGACTCCTCGACCAGCGGGTAGATCACGTAGACCTGGCGCCCCCGCTTGATCTCGTCGCGGATCATCGCGTAGACCTCGTCGCGCCGCGAGTCGGCCTTCACCAGCGTGCGCACCGGTTTACGGCCGGGCGGCAGGCCGCGAATCACCGATACTTCCATGTCGCCGCATTCGGTCAGCGCCAGCGTCCGCGGGATCGGCGTCGCCGTCATCACCAGCACGTCGGGGTTGAGGCCCTTGGCGGCCAGCGTGCCGCGTTGCACCACGCCGAAGCGGTGCTGCTCGTCGATCACCGCGAGGGCCAGGGCCTTGAACTTGACGTGTTCCTGCACCAGGGCCTGGGTGCCGACCACCAGGTTGATCTCGCCGCGCTCGATGGCCGGGAGCAGGTCACGGCGCGTCGCCGCGGTGACGCGGCCGGTCAGCAGCGCCGTGCGATACGGCCGTCCGTCGAGGGTCTTGACCATGGTGCGGTAGTGCTGCTCGGCCAGGATCTCGGTCGGCGCCATCACCGCGACCTGGAAGCCGTTCTCCATGGCGACGACCGCCGCCAGCACCGCCACGATCGTCTTGCCGGCGCCGACGTCGCCCTGCAGCAGCCGCTGCATGGGCCACGGCCGCTGCAGGTCGGCGACAACCTCCGCGAGCGCGTCGCGCTGCCCGGGTGTGAGCTTGAACGGCAGCACCGCGCGCGCGCACTGGCGAATGCGATCGTCGACTACGCAGACCAGCCCCTTGCGGACCTGCGCGTTCTCGTGACGCCGCAGCGCGAGGCCGGTCTGGAAGACGAAGAAGTCCTCGAAGATCAACCGGCGCTGGGCGCGGGTCGTAAAGGCATTCAGCGCCTCGACCGGCGTCGTCGCGTCGGGAAAATGCGCCTGCCAGAGGGCATCCCGCCGCGACGGCCAGCCTTCCTTCTTGAGGATGTCGTCCGGCACCGGATCGAACCCATCGGGCGGCAACTGCTCGAGCGCCTGCCAGACGAAGCGCCGCTGCATGTTGGGCGTGACGCTCCCGGTGCGTTCGTACACCGGCACAATGCGCCCGGTGTGCAGCGTGTCGGTTTCCCGGTTGCCGGCAGGATCAGCGTCGTCCTTGATGATCTCGAACTCGGGGTCGGTGATCTGGAGTCCGCGCGATCCCCAGAACTCCACCTTCCCGAACAGCACGATCTTCTGGTGCGGGTGGATGACGTCCTTGAGGAATGCCTGGTTGGGCCACACCACCTGGATTTGCCCGCTGGGGTCCTGCACCAGCGCCGAGAACAGGCGAAACCCGGGACGCCGGGTGTGGGCCAGTCCGGCGTTGAGCACTTCCCCGCTGATGGCCGCGGTCATGCCGGGCCTGAGGGAGATGATCGATTGCAGGCGGCTGCGGTCTTCGTAGCGCCGGGGAAACCGGAAGAGCAAGTCTTCAACGGTGTTGAGGCCGGCCTTCTTCAAGTCGGCCGCCTTGCGCGGCCCGACGCCCTTCAGATACTGCAGGGACAGCTGCAGGACGTCCTCGGCCATTGACGGCTATTGGACGACGATGAACTTGCCGGTCGCGACGTCGATGCGGCGGATGTCGGCGGGCAACTCGAACGTGTCGTCGATGGTGGCCCCCTTGGGATTGTCGGCGGTGCGCGTGAAGTAGTTGACCATCTGCGCGAGCAGCGACTTGGGCACCGGCACGCCGCTGACGTCCGCGCTCTCCAGTTCGAAGCGGCCCTTGCCGTCGGCGGTGATCACCCGGCCGACCGCGCTCACCGGCAGCTTGCCGGTCAGGTAGCTCGTCGGGTCGAACCAGCCGCCGCTGCTCTGCTTCTGGCGCACGACGTCGAGATCGACCACGGCGCGTCCGGTGACGCGGCCGTCACCGAGCAGCGAAATGGCCGGCTCGGTCAGGCCCGTCGGCAGGATCGGCGCCGACTTGAACTTCAGGTAGGAATTGGTTTCCGCTTCGCTGAACTGCGTGGGCCGTCCGCCGCGGGTGTCGAGGGCCGCGTTCGATTGCACGGCGACAATCTTCTTCTCGAACGACTCGGCCAGCTTCGGCGTGAGCGCGTCGTTGGCGGCCAGCGCCACGCCCACGGTCAGGCACAGGGCAATGGTTGACGTTGCGCGCATGCCTTCCATTCTACGCCTGCCGGGCGCCGAATCACCTCCGGCTGGAGCCTGAGGCTACTTTCCCGGGGGCGGCTGGTTCGGGCGGCGGATGGGCTGCTGCCCCGGCTGCTGGTTGGGACGGGTCTGCTGCCGTGCGCGCATGAGCAGCTCGATCTTGCGCCGTTCGATCTGTTCCTCGAACACGCGGAAGCGGGCCTGCTGCGTGACGTCGAGGATCTCGTCTAGCGCGTTGTAGGCCTTGCGCATTTCCGCGGCCGTGCGCGACTCCAGCTCCTGCAGCGCCGTCAGGCGTTCCTTGACCGTGGCGTCGTCGGCGCCCTTGGCGCGCGGATTGGTCATCCGCTGCAACTGCCCCATGATCTGGATTCGATCCTGCTGGTTGCGGCGCCGCGTGTCCTGGAGCGCGCGCAGGCGCGTCAGGAACTGCGGATATTGCTGGTCGCTCAACGACAGCGCCTGCTGGGCCTCCATCACGAGGTAGGCGTCGAAGAGTTTCTGGATTTCCGCCGGCGACATGTCGCCGTTGTCCAACCCCGGCAACGGCGGCCGCGCCGGGCCCTGCGGCTGCGCCTGGAAGTCCTGTGCCGACAGCGAGCCGCCCAGGAGCGCGCCCGTGATTGCCGCGGCGACGACGAAAGTTCGCATGGTCATGACTTGGCCCTTGTCAACTCCGCCTTCAGCAAGCGCGTGAGTTCCTGTTGTTCCGCCGCGGTGAGTTCGAGCACCGCCTGATCGGCGGCCCCCGGTTCGACCGTGAGCCCAGCCGACACCGCGGTGTCCCAATCGATGTCGCCGACCAGGTCCGCCACCACTACCCAGCTGTCGTCGCCGGCCGCGGCGGGTGCGACTTCGGTGTCCGTGTCGGGGGCGCCGGTGACGGCCGCCGTGGTCGTGACCGGTTGCTGGCGGGGCACCGCCACCATCAGCGCCATCACGATCAGCGCGAGCGCGCCGATCGGCACCAGCACGGGCCAGCGCAGCCAGTGGCGCCACCCGCCCGCGGTGAGCGGTTCGGCGTCAATCGCCGCGCGCACGCGTTCCGACAGGTGCTGCCAGTACAACGGCGATGGCTCGGGCACCGGCACGTCGCGGGTATCCCGGAGCACGGCGGCCAGGTCGGCCAGTTGCTGCTGGCATGGCGGGCAGGCGTCGAGGTGGTCCTTCCGGGCCGTCTCGAGCACGCCATCGAGGGCGTCAACGAGTTCGTCGGAGGTCAGGTGCGTCATGGTTCGTTACCCAGGATCTTCTTCAAGTTGGCCAGCGCGTGGAAAAAGTTGGCCTTGGTCGCGCCGACGGAGCTGCCGAGAATGTCGGCGATCTGCTGGTGCGACAGGTCGTGATACGTCCGCAGGATCAGGGTGGCACGCTGCTTCTTGGGCAGCGACGCAATCGCCCTGCGCACCGTCGCGGCGCGCTCCTCGCGCAGCAGCGCGCTCTGCGCCCCCTCGATGCGCGTGTCTTCGAAGTGGTCGGTGGACTCGATCGGCTCGGTCGCCGGCGTCTTCGCGCTCACGCGATTGAGGCACACATTCACCGCAATGCGATAGAGCCAGGTCGAGAGCGCCGACTGGCCCTTGAAGTTCTTGAGGCCGCGCCAGGCGCGCACGAACGACTCCTGCGAGAGGTCGCTCGCGTCTTCGTGATTGCTGACAAAGCGGTAACAGACCTGGTAGACGGTGCGCCGGTGGCGTTCGACGATGACGTCGAAGGCGTCCTTGCGGCCTTCCACCGATGCCGCGACCAGCGCCGCGTCGTCCATGTCCGCGAAACCGGCCGCGACCGGCGCGTCCGGGCCGGATGGCTTGGCCACCGTCACCGTCCACCCCGTTGACGCCGCCGGCGCCCAATTTTGTCGAACTGCCGATCCATGTGTCATGACCGCGTTCCTCTGCTGTAGGGATTAGACCGGCAGGGTCGCGGAAGGTTGAACGAAGTATGCGCCATCTTTCCGCGGGATTGACTTTCGCCTTTTGTTTGTTTACGCTTCCTGTTCAGGGCGAAGAAACGGAGCAACCCGATTTCTCCGGAGTGCACTTTTATGCAACCACTGACCAAGCGCCAGCGCGAAATTCTCGACTATCTCAATGAATTCATCCAGCAGCACGGCTATGCGCCGAGCCTGGAAGAAATCGGCGAGCGCTTCAACCTGTCGTCGCTGGCGACGGTGCACAAGCACCTCACCAACCTCCAGGAAAAAGGCTTCATTCGCCGGGCGTGGAACCGCAGCCGGTCGGTCGAACTGCTCCCCAGCCGCTCGGGCGGGCGCGCCATCGAACTGCCCATGCTGGGCTATGTCGCCGCCGGCATGCCGATCGAGGCCGTGGCCGGCAACGAGACCATCAGCGTGCCCGACTCGCTCGTCGCCGGCAAGCGCGACACCTACGTGCTGCGGGTGCGCGGCGAGTCGATGATCGACGAACAGATCCGCGACGGCGACTGGGTGGTCGTGGAAGACCGCAAGACCGCCGACAACGGCGACATGGTGATTGCGCTCGTCGGCGGCCAGGACGTGACGCTCAAGAAGTTCTACAAGGAAGCCAACCGCATCCGCCTGCAGCCCGCCAACCCCGCCATGCAGCCGATCTATGTCGAGCCGGACGGCTTGCAGATCCAGGGCGTGGTCGTCGGGGTGATGCGGAAGTACTAGGGGACTGACCCCGAGCAAGCAGTGCCGAGGGGTCTGTCCCCTTCGTGCTGACGATCCTGCGTTGGGGTCAGACCCCTCGAGCATTTCCCACTTGGGGTCAGACCCCGCGCTCTGGGGTGATAGCCTAGAGCCCAGCAGGCCCCAACATGAGCGACCGCAAACAGATCAACTTCACCATCGTCCCCGAAGACGGCGGACCCGAACCGCGCACCTACGCCAATTTCTGCGCGGTCAATCACACCCCCTTCGACTTCACGCTCACCTTCTGCGAGGTGCAGCCCTTGTCGGAAAAAGAGATCAAGGAAGCCGAAGCCGAGCACGTGGTGCGCGCGCCGGTGCGGGCGAAGCTGGTGCTGCCCGTGCAGTTCATTCCCACGTTGATTGCGGCGTTGCAGGAGAACATGCGCGTTTACTCCGAGTCGCACCAGGCGCCGCCGCCCCTTCCCCCGGGCAAGGGCCCCATTCACTAGGGCCGCGGATGACGCAGAGCGGCTCGCCACTCAAGTGAAGACTCCCCCGGCGGTCATGCGCATCTTCGACGCGCTCGATCGGCACCATCCCGGCGCCGACACGGAACTCGTGCATCGCAACGCGTTCGAGCTGCTGGTGGCGACGATGCTGTCGGCGCAATCCACCGACGCGCGGGTCAACCTGGTGACACCGGCGCTGTTCGCGCGATTCCCCGACGCGAAGGCGATGGCGGGTGCGGACACGCCGGAACTCGAGGCCCTGGTCCACGCCACCGGGTTCTTCCGGCAGAAGGCCAAGTCGGTGATCGGCATGTCGGCCATCCTCCTGGAGAAACACCAGGGACGGGTCCCGGCGTCGATGGCAGCGCTGACCGCGTTGCCGGGCGTCGGCCGCAAGACCGCCAACGTCGTGCTCGGGCACGCGCTGGGGGTCCCGGGTTTCCCGGTGGATCGGCACGTGCTACGCGTGGCCAACCGCATCGGCCTGGCTCACGGTGATGACCCGGTCAGGGTGGAGACGCAGTTGTGCGACCTGCTGCCGCCGGCGCGCTGGACCCGCGCGTCCGACACGCTGATTCTTCACGGCCGGCGCGTGTGCCGCCCGGCGCCGCTGTGCCCGCGCTGTCACGTGCGCCCCGACTGCGACTTCTACCGGACGGGCGCCGTGACCAAGCCGGTTGGCAAGGTCCGGCCGGGCGCCACATCGAGGGCAAAGCCGCACGCCACATCCCGACCGCGGGCTAAGGCCAAGAAGGCACGCCGATGACCCGCGAGGAGTTTCGGTCGCTCGTGCAGGAAGCGATCGACCTGATTCCGCGCCGCTTCGCCAGGGAGATCCACAACCTCGCCATCGTCATCGAAGACGAGCCCGCCGACGAACTGCTGGACGAGCTCGACGTGGATGACGACGGCACGCTTCTCGGCTTGTATCAGGGCACGCCGCTGAAGGAGCGCGGGTTTGGCTACGGCAACCAGCTACCGGATCGCATCACGCTGTTCCAGGGTCCCATCGAAGACGAATGCGACGGCGATGAGGACGAGATCATCGTGGCGATCGGCGAGACGTTGATCCACGAGCTCGGCCACTACTTCGGCATGGAGGAACACGAGATTGCCCCCCATGAAGAACGCTGGCTGCGGGGCGAAGTCGATCCCGACGATGAGGCCGCCGGCGAAGACGAAGACGAAGACGAGGAGCCGCAGCCGTGAGGGCCCGTAAGCGTTTTGCGCAGCACTTTCTCGAGTCCGCCTGGGTCACCAAGGTCGTCAAGGCCGTGGCGGCGAAACCGGATGAAGACATCCTCGAGATTGGCCCCGGCCGGGCCGCTCTCACGCGGCCGCTGGCGGCGCAGTGCGGCCGCATGCTCGCCGTGGAGGTCGATCGCGATCTGGCAGCGGAGCTCGAGGCCACCAAGCCCGCGAACCTGACCGTGATTGTCGGCGACGTGCTCGACGTGGACCTGGCCGCGGCGCTCTCGGAGTGGCTGGGCGGGACCCTGGGGCCGGGACATGCCGTCCGGGTGGTCGGCAACCTCCCCTACAACATCTCGTCGCCCATCCTGTTTGCGTTGCTCGAACTGGCGTCGTCAACCGGCGGCGTGCGCGACGCCATCCTGATGCTGCAGAAGGAAGTGGCCGACCGGCTGGTCGCCAAGGTCGGGACCGGAGACTACGGCGTCCTGACCGTGCTGACCGCCGTCCACGCCGACGTGACGCGCCTCCTCTCCCTGCCACCGGGGGCGTTCAGGCCCCAGCCGCAGGTGCATTCGGCCGTCGTCCGCCTGGCCTTCCGCCCACCCAAGGTGGAAATTCCCGACATGGACGGGTTCGTGCGGATGGTCCGGACCACGTTCACCCAACGCCGGAAGACCCTGGCCAACGCATTGAAGCCGTTTGGGGCGGAACGGTCGGTCTCGCCGGTGGCGGCGCTCGCCGCAGCCGGGATTGACGGCCGGCGCCGCCCGGAGACGCTGGATCTGGCCGAGTTCGCGGCCCTGTTCCGCGCCTTCCACGGCCACAGGTTAGACACAGATTAGACACAGATAAGCTAGAACCCGCCGGGCCGGAAGTTGAAGCTGTGCTATAGTTTCCGACGAAACCCGCCTCGTTTTACAGGCGCTCCCAGCGGCCTGAACAGGTGACCTTGCCGGCTCGCCAGAGTCCACGGTTGCCTTGCTAGTTTTCCCTGGGCGTGGAGTCACGCCCGGCTGGGATATCGCATGAGTGTGTCCGTGCCCGTGGCTCCGGCCGCGGCGCTTGCAGTCGACGTGGTGCCGCTTGGCGGCCTCGGCGAGTTCGGCCTCAACATGATGGCCATCTCGTGTGGAGATACCACCATCGTTGTCGACGCCGGCGCGATGTTCCCCGAGGCCGACCAGCTCGGCGTGGATCTGATCGTTCCCGACCTCGCTTATCTCGAAGCCCGCAAGGGCCAGGTCAAGGCGCTGGTCCTCACGCACGGGCACGAGGACCACATGGGCGGCGTGCCCTACGCGCTGCCCCACATCGACGGCCCCATCTACGGCACCCCACTGGCGCTGGCCTTTGTTGGCAAGAAGCTCGAGGAGCACGGGCTCGATCCCAAGACCGTGGACGTCAAGCCGGGCGACGTCATCGCGGTCGGTCCGTTCACGCTGGAATTCATCCGGGTCACGCACAGCATGCCCGACTGCGTCGCCGTGGTGATCCGCACGCCGCAAGGCGTGCTGCTGCACACGGGCGACTTCAAGGTTGACCAGACGCCGATGGACGGCGAGGCCTTCGACCTGCACCGCTTCGCCCAGCTCGGGGCCGAGGGCGTGCTGGCCATGTTCTGCGACAGTACGAACATCGATCGCCGCGGCTACACCGGTTCGGAGATGGACGTCGAAGACGCCTTCGAGGAGATCTTCACGAGCACCGAAGGAAAGATCGTCGTTGCCGCGTTCGCGTCGAGCCTGTACCGGCTGCAGATCGTGGCCGACCTGGCGGCGCAGTTCGACCGCAAGTTGGCCTTCGTCGGCCGCAGCATGAACGCGAACTCGGTGATCGCCCAGCGCCTCGGCCACCTGCACCTGCAGTCGGGCGTCGTCATCAAGGACGGTGATGTCTCGATCTTCCCCGCCCAGGACGTGGTCTGCCTGGTGACCGGATCGCAGGGCGAAGCCAACGCCGCGCTGTCGCGCATCGCCATCAACGACCACCGGCACGTGCGCCTGGTCGAAGGCGACCGGGTGGTGATTTCGGCGCGCGCGATCCCGGGCAACGAAAAGGCCATCGGCCGGGTGATGAACCACATCGCCCGCCGCGGCGTGGACGTGGTGACCGAGTCGAGCAAGCACGTGCACGTGTCGGGCCACGGGTCGGAGGAAGAGCTCAAGCTGGTGCTCTCGCTGGTGCGGCCCAAGTACTTCGTGCCCATCCACGGCGAGTTCCGCCAGCTGGCGCGCCACGCCAAGGTGGCGAAGTTCGTGACCCGCGGCCTGCCCACCGGGGTGGAAGTGCTGACCGCGGAGAACGGCGACGTGCTCCGCTTCGACGCCGACGGCGGCCGCATCGCCGACAAGGCGCCGACGGGCCGGGTCTTGATCGACGGCACCCGCGTCGGCGAGGTCGACGATGAGGTGCTGCGCGATCGCCGCCACATCTCGATTGACGGCATGGTCATGACGGTGGTCGCCATCAACGCGCGCACCGGCGTCATTGAAGGCGTGCCCGAACTGGTGGCGCGCGGGTTTGTCAGCGACGAAGGCACCGCGGACGTCCTGCTGGAAGGCGCCCGCGTGGTCGCCAACACGATCGACGAATGCAGCGTTGAAGAACGCACCGATCCCGGACTGATGAAGGAGCGCATCCGCACCGAGTTGCGGCGCTTCCTGAAGAAGCGGACCGGCCGGCGCCCGATGGTGCTGCCGGTTGTGATCGAAATCTGAGGAGACGACCGAGTGGCTGCATCAGGTTCTGCCCTATCGCGCCGCGTCAGTGAGGTGGTGGGCGTCGCCTTGTTCGCGATGACTCTCATCTGGCTGATCGCGCTCGCGACCTATGACCCCAACGACCCGGTGTGGTTCTTCAGCACCGGCACGCACGAGGTGCCGGCCAACTTCGCCGGGCGGGTCGGCGCGTTCCTCGGCGAGTTGTCGTTCCAGTTGCTGGGCTACGCGTCGTACCTGCTGCCCGCGGTGGTCGCCGTGGCCGGCTGGCATTACTTCTGGTGCCGCAAGATCGACGCCGCCTACACCAAGATGATCGGCGCCGGCATGCTGCTGGCCTGCGGCAGCGCCTTCCTGGGCCTGACCCTCGGCCGCGTCGACTTCGGGCCGCGGCCGTTCCGCGCCGGCGGCTATCTCGGTGAGTGGCTCGGCGGCTTCATGTCCGATTACCTCAGCCGCACCGGGTCGGTGATCGTCATCCTCGCGCTGATCGTCGCGGCCGTGATCATCTCCACCCAGGTCTCGTTCGGCCGCCTGTTCAGCGCGGGGTTTGGCGCGATCCAGGGCCTCGGCGGCCAGGGCATGGAGTCGTTCCGGCTGTGGCGCGAGGAGCGCCGCAAGGCCCAGCAACGCCGCGAAGTGCTGGAGAAGTACGGCAAGAAAGACACCGCGGTGGCGGCGAAGGCCGAGAAGGGCGACCGGAAGCCGGCGAAGATCGAACGCCCCGAACTGTCCCCGGCGGCGCGCGAGCGCGCGGCCGCCCGCGACCTGGACGAGGAGCCCGTGACCGCGGCCACCAGGGCGCTGCCGGTGGTCAAGAAGGCGCCGGCGAAGACGCCGATGGCCCCGTCCCTGCCCTTGCCCGAGCCGGAGCGCAACGTCGAGCGGCGACTGGGCGCGTACACGCTGCCGCCGGTGTCGCTGCTCGATGCGCCGAAAGCTGAACGCAAGATCGACGAGCGCGAGCTGATGGAATCCGCGCGGCTGCTCGAGGAGAAATGCCGCGAGTTCAACGTCGAAGGCTCGGTGGTGCAGATCCACCCGGGGCCGGTCGTGACGACGTTCGAGTTCAAGCCCGACGCCGGCGTGAAGTACTCCAAGGTGACCAGCCTGGCCGACGACCTCTGCCTGGCGATGCAGGCCGAGTCGGTGCTGATCGATCGCATCCCCGGCAAGGCCACGGTCGGCATCCAGATTCCGAATCCCAATCGCGAGGCGATTTCGCTGCGCGAGCTGCTGGAGTCTGACACCTACACGCGGTCCACCTCGAAGCTGACCTTCGCGCTCGGCAAGACGATTCACGGCGAGCCGTTCATGGCGGACCTGGCGACCATGCCCCACCTGCTGATCGCCGGGTCCACCGGCTCCGGCAAGTCGGTGGGCCTCAACGCGATTCTCACCAGCATCCTGTATCGCGCCACCCCGGACGACGTGCGGATGATCATGGTCGACCCGAAGCGCCTCGAGCTGGGCATGTACGAGGACATTCCGCACCTGATGACACCGGTGGTCGTGGATCCGAAGAAGGCCGCCAACGCGCTGCGGTGGGCCGTGCGCGAAATGGAAGAGCGCTACAAGACCCTCGCCGCCTACGGCGTGCGCAACATTGAACAGTTCAACCGCAACGTCCGCGCGGTGATCGAATCCGGCGAGCCGATTCCCGAAGGCAAGCCCAACCGGCCGCTGCCTTTCATCGTCGTCGTGGTGGACGAGCTGGCCGACCTCATGATGGTGGCCGGCAACGAAGTGGAAGAGTCGATCTGCCGCCTGGCGCAGATGGCGCGCGCGGTCGGCATCCACCTGATCCTGGCGACGCAGCGGCCGTCGGTGGACGTGATCACCGGCCTGATCAAGGCCAACCTGCCGTCGCGCATCTCGTTCCGGGTGTCGTCGAAGATCGACTCGCGCACGATTCTCGACAGCAACGGCGCCGAGCAGCTGCTCGGCAAGGGCGACATGCTGTTTCTGCCGCCGGCCTCGTCACGCCACACCCGGCTGCACGGCCCCTACATCTCGGAGCAGGAATCGGCGCGCGTCGCCAGCTTCCTCCGCAAGCAGGGCAAGCCGGTCTACGACCAGACCATCACGGAAGAAGCGAAGACCGCCAACCAGGAGCTGCTTTACGAGAAGGACGACCTCTACGATGAGGCCGCCCGCATCGTCGTGCAGGCCGGGCAGGTGTCGATCTCGTATTTGCAGCGCAAGATGCGCATCGGCTTCAGCCGCGCGGCGCGCCTGGTGGACATGATGGAGGCCGAAGGTTTGGTGTCGCCCGCCACCGGCGGCAAGCCGAGGGAAGTGCTGGTTGGCCGCGAGTACTTCGAGGAAGTGGACGCCCAACTCCGATGACGCAGGACAGCCAGCCTGCCCTGAGCGAGGTGGCCGGAGGCCACCGAGTCGAAGGGGGCCGCAGATGACGCAGATGACGCAGACTCTTGCGCTCAGACGCACGACGATGGCGGTTGTCATGGCGCTCGTGGTGTCGGCGTCCGCGTTCGCGCAGACGGCGCGCGAGCGCTTCGAGTCCGCGTCGGAGCGCGACGAGAAGGTGCGCGTCCTCCTGACCAACAACGCCGAGGCCGCGCCGGCCGATGGTGTGATGGCGCAGGCCGGCAAGGTGATCGCCTCGTTCGAGGCCCTGGTGCGCCGCTTCCCCACCAGCGGCTACGCCGACAACGCGCTGTGGCAGGCGGCGAGCCTGGCCGACGCGGCCTACCAGAAGTTCAATCGCCCCGAGGACCGGGACCGCGCGGCGCGCCTGTACCGCTGGCTGGTGCAGGAATATCCGACGAGCTCGCTGGTCAGGCGGGCGAATCAGCAGCTCGCGGCGTTGACAAAGCCGGGGATGCTCGCCACGCCTCAGCCGGCCGCCTCGGCATCGGTGGCACTCGTTGCTCCCGCTGCGCCTGTTGCAGTTGCCGCACCCGCGACCGCCGCCACCTTGATCGGCATCCAGCGCACGGTGCTGCCTGACACGGTGCGGGTCACGCTCGAACTCGACCGCGAAGTGACGTATCGCGAGGAACGCATCGCCGGACCGGCGCGTCTCTTCTTCGACCTCAAGGGCGTGCAGCTGACGCCGGCCCTGACGGACAAGGTGCTGAACTACCCGGGCGACATCGTGAGCAAGATTCGCGTCGGCCGCCATCCCGACAGCACTGTTCGCGTCGTACTGGACCTGGAACAGGTGTCGCGCTACAGCGTGTTCACCCTCTACAGCCCGTTCCGGCTGGTGATCGACGCGGAACGTTCGGTGCCGCGCACGGTCAAGAGCCCCGGCGTGGTCGCGCCAGACACGGTGGTGTCCGAACTGCCGCTCGCCGCCGCGCCCTCGCCGACCGAGATCAGCCGGCCCACGCCGGCGCCGCCGGCCGTTGCCGCGCCGGCTCTCGCACCGCGGACAACCACGGTCGCGGCGGCTCCCGCACCGGCGACGCCGCTCGCTTCCCCTCTCATGCCGGCCCCGGCACCGCCGTCGTCGCCCGCGGCCAACGGCGCGGGCGGCTTCTCGATGGCCCGCCAACTCGGCCTCGGGGTGTCCCGCATCGTGATCGATCCCGGCCACGGTGGCCACGACCCCGGCGTGCTGGGCAAGGGCATGAACGAGGCCACGCTCGTCCTCGACGTCGCGCTGCGGCTCGAAAAACTGCTCGCCAAGGAACCGGGTCTGGAAGTCGTGTTGACGCGGCGCACCGACGTCTACATTCCCCTCGAGGAACGCACGGAACTGGCGAACCGGCAGAGCGCCGACATGTTCCTGTCGATCCACGCCAACGCCAGCCGCAACCTCGCCGCCAAGGGCATCGAGACGTTCTTCCTCAGCTTCGCCTCGTCTCCCGAAGCGGAAGCCGTGGCCGCCCGCGAGAACTCGGCGTCGGCGCGGGAGATGCACCAGTTGCCGGACATCATCAAGGCCATCGCGCTCAACAACAAGCTGGACGAATCACGCGACCTCGCCAACATGGTGCAAGAGTCGCTGATCACCGGGTTGCGGAAATCCAACAAGGAAGTGCGGAGCCGGGGTGTGAAGAAGGCGCCGTTCGTGGTGCTCATCGGCGCGGCGATGCCGAGCGTGCTGGCCGAGATCTCGTTCGTCAGCAACAAGCAGGAGCTGTCGCTCCTCAAGACCGCGGCTTACAAGCAGAAGATTGCGGAATCGCTGTTCAACGCGGTGATGCGCTATCGGCGGTCGCTCAAGACGCAGACGACCATGGCCGCGCAGGAGCGCTAGACGCGGAACAGGTTGTGCTGGTTGCCGCGCGCCTCGATGATGGTGATGGCGCGGCGTGAGCGGTACCAGATATAGAGCGCCCCCGCCAGCAGGCCGGCCACGACGGCCGCCACCATGATCACGCCGGTAAGGCCGAAGGCCGCCACCGCCACGTCGACCATGCCCAGCTCTTTCGCCGGCTGGTCGGTGACAATCTGGACGATCGTCGGGGTGATGGCCTGGGGATCCTGCACGGATCGATTCTATTTCGGAAGGCCGCCTCTCGCGACGTCGATCAGCGTGCGGATCATGGCCCCGGTCGCGCCCTTGGGCTGCCACGGCTTGCTTTCCTCCGCCAAGGCAGTGCCGGCAATGTCCAGGTGGGCCCAGGGCCCGTCGCCGGCAAATTCCTTGAGAAACATCGCCGCGGTGATCGAGCCCGCGGGCCGTCCGGGGCTGTTGATCATGTCCGCAATCTCGCTCTTCAGCTGCTCGCGGTACTCGTCGAAGAGCGGCAACGGCCAGACCTTCTCGCCCGCGCTGGCCGCCGCGGCACGAATGTGGTCAACCCACGGCTGCGGCGTGCCGAACAGGCCCGTGGTGGTTTTGCCGAGCGCCACGACGACGGCGCCGGTCAGCGTGGCGACGTCGATCAGGTGCGTGGCGCCCAGCTGCCGCGCGTACCAGAGCGCGTCACCGAGGACCAACCGCCCTTCCGCGTCGGTGTTGTTGACCTCCACGGTCAGGCCCGAGGCGCCGCGCAGGATGTCGCCCGGCTTGGTCGCCTTGCCGCCCGGCATGTTCTCGGTCATCGGCACGATGGCCATGACGCGAATGGGCAGCTTCTGCAGCGCAATGGACCGCAGGGCGGCGACCACGGTCGCGCCACCGGCCATGTCGTCCTTCATCCGCTCCATGCCGTCGGCGGGCTTCAGCGAGAGGCCGCCGGTGTCGAACGTGATGCCCTTGCCGACCAGGCCCAGGGTCTGGCCGTCCGGCGCGCCGGCGGGTTCGTAGCGCAGCACGAGCAACCGCGGCGGCTCCACGCTGCCGCGGGCCACGCCCAACAGCAGGCCCATGCCGAGGGCTTCGATCTGCCGCTCGTCCAGCACTTCCGCCTTGATGCCCGGGACCGCCGCCAGGTCGCCCGCCTTTTCGGCGAGGATGCGCGGCGTGAGGAAATTGCCCGGTTCGTTGACCAGGACCCGCGCGGCGTTGATCGACTCGCCCGTGCCGCGCCCGGTGGCCGCGGCCGTGGCGGCGTCTGGCCCGGTGAGAATCACGGCGTCGGTGATGAAGAACGGGTGATCGTTGCGGCTCTTGTGGACGCCGTTGTCGAAGTTGGCGACGGTCAGGCCCTCGGCCACCAGCTCCACGCGCGCGGCGGTCGTCAGCGTGCCGGGCTCCACGTCGGCCCAGGCGATGCGGCCGTGACGCTGGGTCCGGGCGGCCTGCGCCGCCGTGACCGCCATGCGCCGGACGCGCTCGGCGTCGATTTCGGCCCGCGGCCCGCCACCAACGAACACGACCCGCGACGCACGCCAGCCCTTGCCCGGGGTGCGTGGCACGTAGATCTCGCAGGCCTTCGCGTGGAACTCGCCGCGCTCCAACGCCGAGCCCAGATCGCCGCCAAACACGGCGTCGTAGGCACCAATGGCCGACGCGGTGTGGTCCTGGGCGATGGGGATGATGACGAGGTCAACGTCGGCCGCGCCGGGGGTGGCGCTGCCCACGGATACACGAGGCACTTCGTAAGGAACGTGCATGTTGGGTTAGAATTCCTTTGCGCCCCGCCTGCGGGGACCTTGCCATGCAATTACAAACAGGCGTCGCTCAGGCAGCAATCCTGGCGTTCAGCGCGCTACTCATCATCCCGTCAAATGCCCTGCAGGCCCGCGCGCAGGGCGGTAACAAAAAACCTAGCTTATCACTCAAGGCAACGCCGGCCGTGTCGTTCGCGCCGGCGCGGATTGTGGTGGTGGCCGAGGTGAAGGGCGGGGCCGAAGACAACGAGGAGTTCTACTGCCCCACCGTGGAATGGGAGTGGGGCGATCTCACGACGTCAACCGCTGAAGCCGACTGCGAACCGTACGTGGCCGGGAAGAGCCAGATCAAGCGGCGCTACACCGTCGAGCACCAATACCAGAACGCCGGCGGCTTCCGCATTCGCCTGCTGCTGAAGAAGGGCACCAAGGTGGTGGCGTCGGCCAACACGTTAGTGCAGGTCCGCCCCGGTCTCGGCAATCCCGGCGGCGATCAGTAAGCGACGCTCGGCGCCTGCGGAGCGGTTCCAGTCGTAATGGGGGGCGGCACCGTGTGCCACCGCCCGAGCCCGGTCAGAATCGCCGCGCCCAGCCCAATCGTCCACGCCAGGAACTCAATCGCGAGGCCGACCATCAGCAGGGCGAATGCTCCAGGGCGAAGCGCGTCGGGGCCCACGCCAATCAGCCGCGCCGCCAGCGTCGGGCCGATGATCAGGAAGAACCCGATCGCCGTGGCCAGGAACGCATTTCCCGGCTGCCAGCCGAGGCGATCCTCAAGCCATTCGCCGAGCCGGCACGCCAGCGAAGTGAAACCCAGCACCAGTGCGAACACGGCAATCACCAGCGCGATCGGCACCAGCAGCGCCACGAACGGGATGCCGACGATGGTGATCGCGAGGCCGATGGACGCGGCAATCAGGAACGGCACGAAGAAGATCTCCGCGGCCAACCCGATCAGCGCGGCGCGGACCGGTTCGGCGGCGGCGGTCCGCCCGGTGCGCGCCACCGGCGCGCGGGCGACGATCAGCAGGAAGGCCATCAGCACCGCCAGCAGCGAGAGGCGCGCAAAGGTGCCGGCCAGGCTCAGCCAGCGGCCGAAGTCGCCGAACTCGAAGGTCGGGAGCCAGCCGAAGGTGCGCCGCGACCACTCGCCAAACGAAATGTAGTTGATGCTGCCGGTGTGGCGGGCGCCCTCGTCACGAAGCAGTTGGCCGCCTACCAGCACGATGTCGCCGCGCACGTCGGCGGTGGCGGTGAGCCGCAGATCACCGCCGACGACGACGATGCCGTCGCGGACGCGGCCGTCAACGGTGAGGGAGCCGCCCACCACCACGGCGGCGTCGGTCACCTCTTCGTTGCGCTCGATGTGGACGTCCTGCCCGATGGCAATGCGCGTCCCGGTCAGCCGGTAGGTGGTCACGTCCGTGACCTGCGCGGCCGCGGCGTTCTGAGACACGAAACCGGCCAGGACGAACGTCAGCAGCGCGTAACGCATCGGCACCTCAGATGTGGAATCCGGCTTCAGCCGGATGTGACCCACTCGTACGGACGAGGGTTGCCGGCGGTAAGTTCCCGTGCGCTCAGAACCGGCCCAGCGGCTCGGCCACCCGCAGTGTGGCGCCGGTCGCCGCGATCACTGCCGCGAGGGTCGTGTCGCTCGCGATCTCTCTCAGCAGCAGGCCGTCAGGCGTCACGTCGATCACCGCCAGCTCGGTGACGATCTGGTTGACCACCTTGACACCGGTCAGCGGCAGCGTGCACGTCGGCAGGATCTTGTGACCGCCGTCCTTCGTGGTGTGCTCCATCGCGATCACCACCTTGCGGGCACCGGCCACCAGGTCCATCGCGCCGCCCATGCCCTTCACCATCTTGCCGGGAATCATCCAGTTGGCGAGGTTGCCGGCTTCATCCACTTCGAGCGCGCCCAGCACCGTCAGGTCGATGTGGCCGCCCCGCACCATGGCGAACGAATCGGCGCTGCTGAAATACGACGTGCCCGGCAGCTCGGTGACCGTTTCCTTGCCGGCGTTGATCAGGTCGGCGTCCACTTCCGACTCGCGCGGATACGGGCCGACGCCGAGCATGCCGTTCTCTGAATGCAGCGTGATCTCGACGCCGGCCGGCACACAGTTGGCCACCAGCGTCGGCATGCCGATGCCCAGGTTCACGTAGTCGCCGTCGCGCAGGTCCTGCGCGATGCGGCGGACGATGCGGTCGCGCTTATCCATTGGTGACGGTCCGTTTCTCGATGCGCTTGACGTACGCCGGCCCCTGCAGCAGGCGCTTGACGTAGATGCCGGGGGTATGGATGCCGTCCGGATCCAGCGCACCGGCCTCGACCAACTCCTCGACTTCGGCGATGGTGTGGCGCGCCGCCGTCGCCATCACCGGATTGAAGTTGCGCGCGGTCTTCCGGTAGACCAGGTTGCCGGCGCGGTCGCCCCGCCACGCCTTGACGAACGCGAAATCGGCGCGCAGTGGTGCCTCGAGGATGTAGGTGCGCCCGTCGATGACGCGGCTTTCCTTGCCTTCGGCGATCAGGGTACCGGCCCCGGTGGGGGTGAAGAATCCGCCGATGCCGGCGCCGGCCGCGCGCATCCGCTCGGAGAAGGTTCCCTGCGGCACCAGCTCCACCTCGATCTCCTTCTGGAGGAACTGCCGCTCGAATTCCTTGTTCTCGCCGACGTAGGTCGAGATCATCTTGCGGACCTGCCGCGACTTCAGCAGCGGCCCGACGCCATAGTCGTCCACGCCGGCGTTGTTGCTGACGATGGTGAGGTTTTTCGTGCCGCGGCGCAGGAGCGCGGCGATCAGGTGTTCGGGAATGCCGCAGAGCCCGAAGCCGCCCATCATGATGCTGGCGCCGTCGGGGATCGCGGCGACCGCTTCGTCGGCGGTGGCCAAGACCTTGTTCATGGCCTCGATTATAGGCAGGAAGCCTTGGCCCGTGCCGCTTCGTCGAACAGCGCCCGGACCGCATCGCGGTCGTCCAGTCGATCGGACAGCGTGACCAGTTCGGCGGCGAGGACGCGAAGCAGCGGCTTCAGCTCCTGGCTGTTGGAGGCCAGCACGCTTTCCCACATGGCGGCGTGGCTCTGCGCCAGCCGCGTCGTGTCCCGCAGCCCCTGCCCCGCCCACTGCAGGTTATCGGGGCCGACCGCGCGCGCCACCGTCGCCATCAGCGCGCTGGCGACGATTTGCGGCAGGTGGCTGATGGCCGCCATCAGCCGGTCGTGCTCTTCGCCCCGGTCCGACAGCACGACGGGCTGCGCGCCCAGCGCTTCCACGAACTTGACCGCGCGCCGGACGGCAGCCGGTGCATCCGGGTTGGCCAGGAACCACGGGCGGCCGTCGAACAGGTCGGCCCGCGCCTCGGACGGCCCGGGCGTGGTACCGCCGGCCATCGGATGACCACCGACGAACTGCGGCAACGGCGCCGCGGCCGCCGCGGCCATCACCGCGCGCTTGGTGCTGCCGGTATCGAGGACCAGCGCCTGGGGATGGATGATCGCCCCGAGCCGCGGGAGGGTCTGGATGATCGCGTCCACCGGCATCGCCAGCACCACGACCAGCGAGTCGCCGATCGCGTCGAGCGGCTCGCCCCGATCGACGGTGCGGACCTCGAGGCCCGGCCAGCGCCGCGCCGCGGCCAGGGCCACCGAGGTGCCGATCAGCCCCGGCCCGACGATGGCGAGCCGCGGCTGCGTTTCAGGCACTCAGCGGGCCCAGCCCCTGCGGGCGACCGGTTCGAGGCAGATGCTGCGGCCGATCGCCGGCGCGATGATCCGCAGTTCCGCCATCAGCCGATCGAACTGCGCCGGGAACATCGACTGGGCGCCGTCGCTGAGCGCGTGGTCGGGGTCGTTGTGCACTTCGATGATCAGGCCGTCGGCGCCAGCGGCCACCGCGGCGCGCGCCATCGGCGCCACCTTGTCGCGGCGGCCCATGCCGTGGCTCGGGTCGACGAAGATCGGCAGGTGCGACAGTTCCTTGATGATCGGGATGGCCGAGAGGTCGAGCGTGTTGCGCGTGAACGTCTCGAAGGTGCGGATGCCACGCTCGCACAGGATGACGTCGGTGTTGCCGCCGGCCAGGATGTATTCCGCCGACAGCAGCCACTCTTCCATGGTCGCGGCGATGCCGCGCTTGAGCAGGATGGGCTTGCGCGTGCGCCCCAGCTCGCGGAGCAGCGTGAAGTTCTGCATGTTGCGCGCGCCGACCTGGTAGATGTCGGCGTACTTGCCAATCACCTCGATCTGGTTGGCGTCCATCACTTCGGTCACCAGCTTCAGGTCGTGCGCGTTGGCACCGGAGCGGAGCAGTTGCAGGCCGGCCTCCCCCATCCCCTGGAAGCTGTAGGGGGATGAGCGCGGCTTGAAGGCGCCGCCGCGGAGGATCTTGGCGCCGGCGCGCTTGACCGCCGCCGCGGTGGCGTGGACCTGCGCCTCGCTTTCCGCGGAGCACGGTCCCGCGATCACGATCACCTCGTCGCCGCCGATGCGGACGTCGCCGATGGTGATGATGGTGTCTTCGGGCTTGAAGGTCCGGCTCGCCAGCTTGTAGGGCTGGGTGATGCGCAGCACCTCGTGCACGCCGGCCATCAGCTCGATCAGCCGTGGGTCCACCTTACCGCCGCCGACCACGCCGAGCACGATGCGCGCGGCGCCGGTCGAGCGGTGGACGTCCATGCCCATTTCGACGAGGCTGGCGATCACCGCTTCGACTTCGGTGTCACTCGCCCGCTCTTTCATTACGACAACCATGATTAGTCCTTTACCTTCTTCTCGCGCGCATCACGCTCGGCTTCCAGGCGCTGAATGCGCCGGGCCTCGTCCATGATGCGTTCGTACAACCGCGCCACCGCGTCGCCGTCGAGCGGCCCCCCGAGTGTCTCGTTCACCTGCCGCACGTGCGCAATCACGGCGGCTTCGCGCGACGGTTCGTAGATCGGCCGGCCGAGCTCGTGCTTCAAGCGGCCAATCGAATACGCGCACCGCGCGCGGCTATCGAGAAGGCGGACGATCACCTCGTCGATCTTGTCGATCTCGTCGCGCAACGCGTCGAGGTTCAATTCCGCAGCCATCGCACGTACCGTTCCACCTCGTCCAGCAGGCCGGGGGCCTGTCCGTGCTCGGCAATCACTTTCACCAACGCGCTCCCGACCACCGCGGCATCGGCCCACTGGCCGACCGCCTTGATGTGCTCGGGCCGCGACAACCCGAATCCGAGCGCCAGCGGCAACGTCGTCTCCGCCTTCACGCGGGCGGCCAGGTCGCGCGCCGAATCGTCAATGGTGTCCCGCACGCCGGTCACGCCCAACCGCGAGATGCCGTAGAGGAACCCGCTGCCCAGTTCGGATGCCCGCCGAATCCGTTCGACCGTCGTCGTCGGGCTCAACAGGAAAATTGTATCAATCCCTGCCTCGGCGAATGCCGTCCGGAAGGCCTCGCCTTCCTCAGGGGGCATGTCCAGGGTCAGCACGCCATCCACCCCGGCCTTGCTGGCCTCCCGCACGAAGTTGTCCAAACCCATCCGGAGTATCGGATTGGCGTAGCTAAAGATGACGACCGGGGCCGAAATTTCCGGACGGATGGACGCCAGCATGCCCAGGACTTTGGGCAGCGTTGTTCCCGCGGCCAACGCCCGTTCCGTGGCCCGCTGGATGACCGGGCCGTCGGCCAGGGGGTCGGAGAACGGCACGCCCAGCTCGATGACGTCGGCGCCCGCCCGGTCGAGGCGCTTGATGATCTCGGCCGACCGCGCGAGATCCGGGTCGCCGGCGGTCACGTAGGTGACCAGGCCGGTCTGCTTGTTTGCGCGCAGCGTCTTGAACCGCTCGCTAATCCGAGACACGGCCGGCCTCCTTCAGAATCTGCTCCACGGTCTGCACGTCCTTGTCGCCGCGCCCCGACAGGTTCACCACCAACACCGCGTCGGGTCCGAACGACCTGGCGGCCTTGCGCACGTAGGCAATCGCGTGCGCCGACTCGAGGGCGGGGATGATCCCCTCGAGGCGGGCCAGGTCCTGGAAGGCCTCGAGCGCCTCCTGGTCGGTCGCGTAGTAGTAATCCGCGCGCCCGGTCGCCTGGAGGAATGCATGCTCGGGTCCGACGGCGGCGTAGTCGAGGCCGGCCGACACCGAATGCGTGGCTTCGATGTTGCCGTGCTCGTCTTGCAGGACGAAGGTGCGCGTCCCCTGCAGCACGCCGGCGGCGCCGCCGGCAAAGCGGGCCGCATGGCGGCCCGAGCGAATGGCCTCGCCACCGGCCTCCACGCCGATCAACCGCACGTTCGGGTCGTCGATGAAGGCGTCGAAGATGCCGATGGCGTTGCTGCCCCCGCCCACGCAGGCGATGACCGCGTCGGGGAGCCGCCCGACCTGGGCGAGGCACTGCTCGCGCGCTTCCTTGCCAATCACTGACTGGAACTCGCGGACCATCAGCGGATAGGGATGCGGGCCCAGCGCGGAGCCGAGCAGGTAGTGCGTGTCGTCCGGACGCGCCACCCAGTCGCGCATGGCCTCGTTGATGGCGTCCTTCAGCGTGCAGCTGCCCGAATCGACGCCGCGAACGGTGGCGCCGAGCAGCCGCATCCGGAAGACGTTGAGCGCCTGCCTCCGCATGTCTTCGGTGCCCATGTAGACCACGCACTCGAGGCCGAGGAGGGCGCAGGCGGTGGCGCTGGCGACGCCGTGCTGCCCGGCGCCGGTTTCGGCGACGATGCGGGCCTTGCCCATGCGCTTGGCGAGCAGTGCCTGGCCGAGCGCGTTGTTGATCTTGTGCGCGCCAGTGTGGGTCAGGTCCTCGCGCTTGAGCAGGATGCGGCCGCCGCCGCAGGCTTCGCTCAACCGCCGGGCGTCCCACAGCGGCGTCTCGCGGCCGACGTAGTGCTGCAGCAGCCGCTGCAGTTCCGCGGCGAACGCGGGGTCGAGCCGCGCCTCGAAGTACGCCTGTTCCAGCGCCTCGATCGGCGCGACCAGCGTCTCGGGCACGAAACGCCCGCCGAACGCGCCGTAGTAGCCGCGCGCGTCGGGATCCCGACGCCCAAACCAGGTTGTTGCCTTGCTCACACCGTCTCCTTGGCGGTTTGGATGAACCGCCGTAACAGGTCATGGTTTTTCACGCCCGGCGCCGCTTCCACGCCGGAGGCCACGTCCACCGCGTACGGCCGGACCGTTTGAATGGCCTCGCGCACGTTGGACGGCGTCAACCCTCCGGCCAGCACCACGCGGCGCCGGGCGGCCACGGCACGGGCCCGCGTCCAGTTCACCGTCTGTCCGGTGCCGCCGTGGCGAACCGGGTCGTTCGCGTCCAGCAGCACGGTGGTGTCATCGACCGCCGGCTCGATCGTCTCCGGTGCGCCGGCCCCCAGGTGCACTGCCCTCAGCACCGGGATGGGGCCACGGCCGCCCGCCCACGCCGGCACCTCGCCGTGGATCTGGGCAATGCGGAGGCCGGCGTCGGCCGCGCGCGCGACGTCATCCGCCGTGGGACTCACGAACACGCCGACCGGCGTCACAAAGGGCGGCAGGTTTCGAATGATTGCCCCGGCCGAGTTCACGTCCGTGTACCGCGGGCTCCCCGGCCACAGGACAAAGCCCAGGGCATCGGCACCGAACTCGACGGCCGCCTCCGCATCCTGACGCCGGGTAATCCCGCAGATCTTGATCGCCGTCATGGCCCACCTTCGCCAAGGCTACGGTGGGCAAGCGGCGTATCAAGCGAGGCGATCAGCCCGGCGAGGGCGGCGCCCGGGTCCGGCTCGATCATGAACCGCTCGCCGATCAGGAACGCCTGGTAGCCGAGCGCCCGCATCGCCCGCAAGTCGTCGCGGGTCTTGAGGCCGCTCTCGCTGATGCCGATGGTTCCCTTTGGAATCCGCGCGGCGATGACCTGCGAGGCCTCGAGGTCCACCTGCAGCGTCCGCAGGTTCCGGTTGTTCACACCGATGATCGAGGCGCCCGCCGCCAGCGCCCGATCGCATTCCTCGACGTTGTGCACCTCGACGAGGGCGGCGAGGCCGAGGCTGCCGGCGGCGGCGGCGAGGGCGCGAAGTTCCGCGTCGGTCAGCGCCGCCACGATCAGCAGGATGGCATCGGCGCCGGCGGCGCGCGCCTCGAGCAACTGGTACTCGTGCACCATGAAGTCCTTGCGCAGCAGCGGGATCGTCACGGCCGCGCGCACGGCCGACAGGTGGTCAAGGGAGCCGTCGAAGAACCCGGGCTCGGTCAGGACCGAGATGGCGGCGGCTTCCGCTCGCTGGTATCCGGCGGCGATGGCCACCGGCTCGTACGCCGTTCGCAGTACGCCGCGCGATGGCGAGCGTCGCTTGCACTCCGCGATGATGTTGATCGAATCTGGCCGCGACAGCCGGGCCGCGAAGGCGGAGCCGTTCGGCGCGACGGCCATGGCCCGCCGTTCGATCGCGGCGCGAGGCTCGCGCGCGATCGCGGCGTCCACGCGCGCGCGTGTGGCGGCGACAATCGCCTCGAGCAGATCGGGCGGGGCGACGCTCACGCGCTCGCTCCATTCGAGACGGCCACCAGGCGCGCCAGCACCTGGCGCGCCGCGCCGCTGTCGATGGCTGCGGCCGCTTGGGCGATGCCGGCGCGCACGGTGTCCGCCTGCCCGGCGATGAACAAGGCGGCGCCGGTGTTGAGGAGCACCACATCCCGGGCGTGGCCCTTGGCGCCGTCGAGCACGGCGCGGATGATGGCGGCGTTCGCGGTTGCGTCACCGCCTTTCAGCGCGTCCGGCGAGGCCTTGGCCAGGCCGAAGTCGGCCGGATGCACGTAGAAGGTCTGGACGGCGTTGTTCCGGCATTCCGACACCTTCGTATAGCCGGTGGTTGACAGCTCATCGAGGCCATCGGCGCCATGCACAACCCACGCCCGCTCCGACCCGAGCAGGGACAGCGACCGCGCCATCAGTTCCGTGAGGTCCGGCTTGGGCACGCCGACGATCTGCCGGGTGGGCCGGGCCGGGTTGGTCAGCGGGCCGAGCAGGTTGAAGGCCGTTCGCACGCCGAGATCTCTCCGGGCTTGCGCCGCGTGCTTCATCGCCGGGTGAAAGGTCGGCGCAAAGAAGAACGCGATGCCCACTTCAGCGAGGCAGCGCGCGGCGACTTCGGGCGCGGCCTGGATGTTCACGCCCAGCGCTTCGAGCACGTCGGCGCTGCCGCACTGGCTCGACACCGACCGGTTGCCGTGCTTGGCCACGCGCGTGCCGCACGCCGCCATGACGATGGCCGCGGCCGTGGAGATGTTGAACGTGCCCGAGCGATCGCCGCCGGTGCCGCAGGTGTCGAACACCGGGCCGGGCTGGACCGGCACCGCCACTGCATTGGCCCTCATCGTCTGCGCCAGCCCCACCAGTTCGGCCGGCCGCTCGCCTTTCATGGCCAGGCCGATCAGCAGCCCGGCGATCTGCGCCGGCGCCGCCTCGCCCTTCATGATCGAGGCCATGGCCGCCGCGGCTTCAGCGGTGGTCAGGTCTTCCTGGCGGCGGAGCTTCTCGATCAGGGCTGGGAACATGGCTACATCTCGAGGAAGTTGCGGAGAATGCGGCGGCCTTCGTTAGTCAGCACCGACTCTGGGTGGAACTGCACGCCGTGAACTGGCAGCTCGCGATGGCGGATGCCCATCACGAGGTTGTCTTCCTTCGTGCGCGCGGTGATCTCGAGCTCACGCGGCATCGTCGCCTCAGCCACCACCAGCGAGTGGTACCGCCCGGCCTGGAATGACGTCGAAATGCCGGCGAACACGCCCTGGCCGTTGTGCTCAATGGTGGAGGTCTTGCCGTGGATGGGCAGCGGCGCGCGGACCACGTCGGCGCCAAACGCGAGGCCGATGGCCTGGTGGCCCAGGCACACGCCCAGCACCGGCATCCGCGTCCCGAACTCCTTGATCACCGCGAGCGACACGCCCGCCTGCTCCGGCCGCCCGGGCCCCGGCGAGATCACGACGCGCGAATGGCCCAGCGCCCGCAGGGCCTCGAGCGGCGCCTCGTCGTTGCGGCGCACCACGATGGTGGCGCCCAGCTCGCCCAGATACTGGACGAGGTTGTAGGTGAACGAATCGTAGTTGTCGATGACCAGGACCATGTGTTCCCTACAACCCCGTCTGCGCGAGCTCCAGCGCCCGCAGCATGGCGCGCGCCTTGTCTTTCGTCTCTTCGTACTCCGCGGTCGGGTTCGAGTCGGCGACGATGCCGGCGCCGGCCTGGATGTAGGCCTTGCCGCCCTCCATCAGGATCGAGCGGATGGCGATGCAGAAGTCGAGGTTGCCGGCGAAGTCGAGGTAACCCACGGCGCCGGCGTAGAACCCGCGCCGCGTCGGCTCGAGCTCGTTGATGATCTGCATGGCCCGCACCTTGGGCGCCCCCGAGACCGTCCCGGCCGGAAAGCACGACACCAGCGCGTCGAGCCGGTCGCGGCCCTCGGCCAGCTGCCCTTCGACGACGGAGACCAGGTGCATCACGTGCGAGTAGCGCTCGAGCGCCATGAACGTCGGCACGCGCACCGTGCCGTAGTCGCAGACGCGGCCGATGTCGTTGCGCCCGAGGTCGACGAGCATCACGTGCTCGGCCTTCTCCTTCTCGCTGCGCTTCAATTCCTCGGCGAGGCGCACGTCCTCCTCGTCGGTCTTGCCGCGCGGCCGCGTGCCGGCAATCGGATGCGTGACGGCGTGGCGCCCTTCCACGCGGACCAGCATCTCGGGCGACGAGCCGACGATCGAGCGGTCGCCCATGCGGATGAAGAACATGTACGGCGACGGATTCACGTGGCGCAGCGCGCGATAGACGGTGAATGCATCCACCCCAACTTCAGCCTCGAACCGCTGCGACAGCACGACCTGGTAGATGTCGCCGGCCGCGATGTACTCCTTGGCCTTCCTGACGATCGACTCGTAGGCCTCTTGCGAGAAATTGGACACGAGGTGCAGTGCCTCGCCGCCGGTGCCGCGCTTCACCGACAGCGCCCGCTCCAGTTCGCCTTCGAGGAACTCGATCTTGGCGCACGCGAACTGGTACAGGGACCGGAGGTCTTCGTCACCGGAGATACGCGCGTTGGCGATCAGCAGGATGCGGTGCTGCACGTGATCGAAGGCCAGCACGGTGTCGAACAGCATGAACCCGGCGTCATCGCGCCCGGAGGTGTCGGCGTCGGCGCGGGCCGCGGTCGGCTCGAACCAGGCCGCGGTGTCGTAGCCCAGGTAGCCGACGGCGCCGCCGGTGAAGCGTGGCAGGCCCGGCACGAACGGGGACTGAAAGCTGTTCATCAGATCGCGCAGCGTGTCCACGAACGGCTTCTCGGCGTTGCTGCTGACGCCGGCCTTCTCGATCACGGTCTGCCCGTTCTTGCCGCGCAAGATCAGGAAGGGGTCCTTGCCCAGGAACGAGTAGCGTCCCACGTGCTCACCGCCCTCGACGCTTTCCAGGAGGAAGGCGTAGTCGGAGTGCTCGGCGATTTTCAGGAATGCCGACACCGGGGTCAGCAGGTCGGCCACCAGTTCCTTGCACACCGGCACAAATGTGGCCCGCTGCGCCAGGTCCACGAACTCTTCGAACGTCGTCTGCTTCATTGCTTCTCCATCACGCCGAGCCTGGCCACCGCCGCTTCGCGCATCACGCGGTCAGCCGGACGTTGGTCGGTCCACCATTCAAACTGCGCCTGGGCCTGAGCCACCAGCATGTCGAGCCCGCCGACGGTGCGGCAGCCGGCCTTGGCGGCCTCGCGCAAGAGCCGCGTTTCGGTCGGGTTGTAGACGAGGTCGTAGACGAGTTCGCCATCCAGCGGAAACTCCGGCGGCACGGGCGACTGGTCCGCGTGCGGCGCGGTGCCAACCGGTGTGGCGTTGACCAGGATGTCCCAGCTGCCGGGTACGGGCGGCCATTCACCGACCCTGGCGCCGGTGAGGGCGGCGATGGCGCCGGACTGCTCCGGCCGGCGCGCGCACAGCGTGACCCGGACCCCCGCGGACGCCAGGGCCACCGCCACGGACCGCGCCGCGCCGCCGGCGCCCAGGACGGTGGCGCGGGTGCCCTTGAGCTTGAGGGTGGATTCGAGCGGCGACAGGAAGCCGGTCACGTCGGTGTTGCACCCCAGCCACTTGGCCCCGACGCGGCGCAGCGTGTTGGCGGATTGGATGCGCCGGCTGACCGGGTCGCATTCGTCGGCCCGCTCGAACGCCGCCACCTTGAAGGGGGCCGTCACGCTCGCGCCCGACAGGTTCAACGCCTCCGCCAGAGCCATGAAGTCGTCGAAGTCAGCGGCGGCCAGCGGCAGGTAAACCGCGTCGAGATTGGCGGCGCGAAACGCGGCGTTGTGCATCGACGGCGACACCGAATGCGACACGGGCTTGCCGAGCACGCCGTAGATGGCGGTGCGGGCGCCGATGCGGCGGAAGCGGAACTCGTCCTGCATCCGCTGCAGATCGATCTGGCCGGGTGCGACGTCGTCGCCGGCGTAGGTCCAGCAGGAGCCGAACCAGCTGGCGAGGATGCGCGTGGCGACGCCGGCCTCACCCATGGCGATCCGGACCATCGGCACGCGCGTGTGCTGGGCCACGGTGCGCAGCGTGAGACAGTCGCTGAGCCGGTGGGCGGTGACCGCGATCTTGACCACTTCCGCCCCGCTCGCCAGCATGGCGTGGGCCTTGTCGTGCAGGTCGGCGGGCATGCCTGAGAAGTCGTGGTGCGACAGGATGATTCGACGGCCCCCGGTCTCGTCGATCAGGTCGGCGCACATGCCGTTCCACTCGAGATCGACATACTCGGCGCCGAGGGAAATGGCCTCGGAGAGAATCCGTCGGCGCTCTTCTTCGGATCCGGTAAACATGCCGCCTTCCGACGTGGGCCGGCAGGTGACGATGACCGGCTTGCGGCGTCCCGCCAATGCCCCTGCCGCGCTCGGGTCGCGCACCGAGTCGAGCCGGAGCTCGACGAGGTCGGCGTCACCCACCTGATCGCGCCGCGTACGCAGCTCGGCCATGGTGTCGGCCGTCACGGTCGCGCAGAGCTTGGCAGTCTTCACAAAATCACCAAATCACCAAATCACCAGATCCCAAATCGCCAAATAAAAAAGCGCCTCTCCCCCGTTTGGGTTGAAGAGGCGCTTCGGTCGAGCGTCAGATTGCTCGTGTTGGTTAGACGGACCGGTTAGCCTCTCCTGCTGGGCACCAATACCACCACGCGCGCACACGGCTCCCAATTCGGCCAAAAGACCGATGCTGGGCGGCGGCAGAGACGGCTCGCAAGCGCATGTGAACGTCGAAAGGCTAACAGACCGCGGCACTGGCGTCAAACTGCCGAGGTCGGCAGCGTGGCAAAGGCGCCCGGTTCCGGGCTTGCTTCGCCCGGGGGAACACCGTATAACCAGAGTAAGTCGCTGATTTCTGACACTTAAATGAACATACGCGTTTTCGCTCTCGCCGCTCTTGTGCTCGGTGTGCTGGTGGCCGCGCCGCGCGCCCAGACTCCGACCATTCCCCTCGAGGAGGTTCGGGTTGGCATGGTGGGCGTGGGCCGAACCGTGTTTTCGGGCACGCAGCTCGAGGACTTCAAGGTCCACGTGCTGGGCGTGCTCCGCAACGTGATTGGCCCCAAGCGAAGCTTGATCCTGGCCAGGCTCGAGGGCGGACCGCTCGCCAAGACCGGGGTGATTGCCGGCATGAGCGGCAGCCCGGTGTACGTGGATGGCCGCCTGATGGGCGCCGTCTCCTACTCGCTCGGCCAGTTCTCCACCGAACCCATTGCCGGGATCACGCCGATTGCGGAGATGCTCGACGCCACCATGATGCCGGCCGCCACCCCGGGCTCCCGGCCGGTGTCCATTACCTGGCCGGCGACCCCCAAACAGTTGATGGAAATCTGGGCGCACGACCTCGGCCGGTCGCGGGCGTTCGTGGACGACCCGTCGCAGGCCCTGGTGGTGTCGGGCGTCTCGGGAGAGCTGGGACGCATGGGATCGATGCTGAGGCCCATTGCCGTGCCGATGGTGGCTTCGGGGTTTGATTCCTCCGTAATCGATCCGATCTCGCCAGCCTTCGCGGCCGCCGGCTTTGTCCCGATGTCGAGTGCCGCGCAGGCACCCTCCGGCTCCGGCGGCGGCGGCAACGATCGCCGGCTCGCGCCAGGCGATGCCATCGGCGTGGCCTTGCTCACCGGTGACTTCGAACTCGGCGCCACGGGCACCGTGACCCACGTGGATGGCGACCGCGTCTATGCGTTCGGCCATCCGCTCTACAACCTGGGACCCACCCAGTTCCCGATGACGAAGGCCGAAGTGCAGGTGGTGCTGCCCAGCCTGATGTCATCGAGCAAGCTCGCCAGTTTCGGCGAGATCGTCGGCACCGTCCAGCAGGACCGGGCCACCGCCATCGCCGGACGCCTTGGTCCCGGGCCATCGCTCATTCCGGTGTCGATCACGCTCAACTCCGATCGCGGGCCGTCGCGCACCTTCAAATTCGGCGTGGTCCGCGACTTCACGTTCACGCCGCTCCTCACTTACCTGTCGGTGGCGAACGTACTGACCTCGTACGAGCGCGGCGCCGGACCGGCGTCGTTCGCCATCCGCGGGACCGCCTCCATCCGCGCCCAGGGCGACCTCTCGTTCGAAGACATGTTCTCGGGCGACCAGCCGGCCGGCGGCGCCGCGGCCTACATCGCGGGTCCGCTGACGGCGTTACTGAAGAATTCCGGCGAGGCGGTGGACGTCGACAAGATCGACCTGGTCATCGACGCGAGCGAGCAACAGCGCAGCGCTCGCATCGAGCGGGTCTGGCTGGACACCACGCGCCCACGCTCCGGCCGCGGCGCCGTGGTGTTCGTGGCCATGCGCAACGCGCGCGGTGAAGAAGTGGTGAGGCAGGTGCCCATCCAGTTGCCGGCCAACGCCACCGGGACCCTGCAGCTGGTGGTCGCCGACGCCGCCCGCACCACCGCCGACGATCGCCGTGACACCCGCGGCGCCGACATGCAGTTGGTGTCGCAGATGATTCGCAACTTCAATCGCGCCCGCAAGAACAACCGTCTCTACGTCCGGCTCACCTCTCCCGACACCGGCGCCGTCGTCAACGGCGAGCCGATGACGGCGCTGCCGCCCTCCGTGCTGTCGGTGCTCGAAGCCGACCGCAACAGCGGCACCGTCGGTGCCCTGCGGACCACGACCCGCGGCGAGTGGGAACTGCCCCTCGACTTCGCGGTCACCGGTTCGCGCCAGTTGACCCTCAGCCTCGATCAACCTTAAATGACCAGTCGATCCCTGTTTGGCGCGGCCCTGGCCGCTGGCTTACTCGCGGTGTCCACGCTGGCGGCGGCCCCCGGCTTCTGGCAGGCCGCGACGCAAGCCGATTTTCTCCGCGGCGATGTCGATCAGCTCTCGGTCGATGAACACGGGCGCCTGACGCTCGGCCCTGAACTCACCCGCGTCTACGACGCCGGCGTGCCGTTCGTGTGGACGATGCTGAGCGGCGCCGATGGCGCGCTGTTCCTGGGCACCGGCAACGACGGCAAGGTGATCCGCGTCGATCGCAACGGCCAGGGCACCGTGTTCTTCGACAGCAGCGAGATGGAGGTGCATGCGCTGGCGGCGGCGCCGGGCGGCGGACTCTACGTCGCCACCTCGCCGGACGGACGCATCTACAAGGTGGACGCGAAGGGTCAGGCCACGACCTTCTTCGATCCCGACGACAAGTACATCTGGTCGCTCGCCGTGGATCGCCAGGGCAACGTCTTTGCCGGCACCGGCGATAAGGGCGCGGTGTATCGCATCACCGCCGACGGCAAGGGCGACCGGTTCTTCTCCACCAAGGCCACGCACGCGGTGTCGCTCGCCTTCGACGCGGCCAACCAGCTGCTGGTCGGCACCGGCGCGCCCGGCCGCGTGTTCCGGGTCGACGCCGGCGGCAGGGGCTTCCTGTTGCTCGACACCACCTTCCAGGAGATCCACGCCTTGCGCGTCGATCCCAAGGGGGTGATTTACGCGGCGGCCCAGAGCAGCCGTTCGCAGACCGGCGGCGACACCCTCGCCGAGCCGGTGACCGTGCCGCCTCCGGTCACGACGTCGATCCCGAACGTCTCAACCGAGATCACGTCGATTACGGTGGTAGACATCCCCACCACGCCGCAGTCGGCCGGGTCGGGTGCGGCGGATCGCCGCAACTCCACTGGCGCGATCTTCCGTGTACAGCCCGATGGGCTGTGGGATCAGATCTGGGCGCCCGCCGAGGACGCGCCTTATGACATGGCGATTGAGCCCGATGGCGCGCTGCTGGTGGCGACGGGCGGCAAGGGCAAACTCTACCGGCTGAGCGGCGACCCGGTGCGATCGGTGCTCGTCACCCGCGTGCCTGCGCAGCAGGCCACCCACGTCCTCCGCGCCGCGGATCGGACCTACGTGGCCACCTCCAATCCCGGCCGGCTGATGGCCATTTCGTCGGCCCGCGCCAGCCGGGGCACGTTCGAGTCCGACGTCAAGGATGCCCGTCTCGTCTCGACCTGGGGCGTGGTGGCGTGGAAGGCGACGTCTCCCGCGGGCACCAAGGTCGAAGTGTTCACGCGATCCGGCAACACCCGCACGCCCGACGAAGCGTGGAGCGACTGGGCCGGCCCCTACGCCAGCGCCGAAGGCTCTCCGATTACCAGCCCCAAGGCGCGCTACCTGCAATGGCGCGCGGTGCTCTCCGGCGGGCCGGCGAGTCCCGTGTTGACGTCGCTGACGTCGGCGTACCTGCCGCGCAACGTCCGTCCGCAGGTGGCCGCCATCACCGTGCATCCGCCCGGCGTGGTCTTCCAGAAGCCGTTCTCAAGTGGCGAGACGGAGATTGCCGGCCTCGATGACGATGGCAGCGAGCGCCGCAACGCCGGCGCGGCCTCGCCCGGCGCCGGCGGGCCCGCCCTTGGCCGCCGCATCTACCAGAAGGGCCTGCAGACCTTCGTGTGGAAAGCGGACGATGACAACGGCGACGAGCTGACCTACGACGTGTTCTACCGCCGTGAAGGCGAGACCACCTGGCGCCTGCTCAAGGGCGACCTGCGCGACACGCTGCTGGTGTGGGACACCTCGTCGGTGCCCAACGGCACATACGTGCTGAAGGTGGCGGCGTCCGATGCGCGCGCGAACCCGGCCGATGCCTCACTGGTCGGCGAACTGGAGAGCAGCGGTTTCGAAATCGACAACGTGGCGCCCACGGTGCAAGCGGGCGCGGTCCGGCGCGACGGCGCGCGCTTCGTGGTGGCGGCGGATGTGCGCGACGCCGACTCGGCCATCACGCGTGTGGAGTATTCGGTGGATGCGCAGCGCTGGCAGGCGGCCTTCCCGCGCGACGGGATACTCGACGCGCGGCAGGAAGCGTTCGAGATCCGGCTCGACGCGGACGCGGCCGGGCGCACGCTGGTGATACGAGCGACCGATGCGTTGGGGAATGTCGGGACCGGCCAGGTCCAGATCCGGTAGGCGCTAGAACCCGAGGGCGAGCGCGGCGATTGGCCCCGCGGCCTCGAACGCCTCGGGCACAATCGGCTTCATCATCGGCGCGGCCTGGGGTTTCGGCCGGCCGGCGAAATCCACCGGAATCGGCAGCGGGCCGAGCGGCTGTGGCGCGTTGTGCAGGCGCAGCGCCTGCCGCGTCATCCCCATGCCATCGTCGTGGCGGGCCTTTACCGTGGTGTTGGACACGAGCCACACCATGCTGACCGCCACCGCGTCGCCGGTTCGCGCCTGGGCTGGCGCAAACTGCACGCGGTAGGCCTCGTTGAGCATGGCATTGACCACGGCGCGCTTGCCCAGTGGCTGGGCGTCGTTGATCACTTCAATTCCCTGCACGCGGCCTTCGCGCGAGACCACGGCCGACAGCGTGTATTCCGCATCCTCTTCCGACATTTCAATGGTGGGATCGGTGACGGCGCGCGGCGCCATCATGTCGTAGTTGAGCCGGACCGGGTTCGCGTTCGAGCCGGGATTCGCCAGCATGGAAATGACGCCGGCCAGCGAGTCGGGGCGTTCCTGGTTGGCGGCGTGGAGCACGCTCGCCGAACCGATGATGCAAATCAACGTGGCGACCGTGGCGCCAATGCCGGCCCATACCAGGTGCATGTCCTGGAACAGCGCGATCACTTGCGCACGGACCGAGAGCGTCTCTTCAACGCGCAGTTGCTCGACCACCTGCGCGGTGAGGCGCAACGGTTCAACGGCGGCGAGCTCGCCCACTTCCGAGGCCATGCCGCGCAGGGTCGAACCCAGGGTCGCAAGCTCTTCCGCGGCCAGGCTGCAGGTGACGCACTCGGTGAGGTGATCCTGGATGGCGAGGCGTTCGTGGAACGGCACCTCGCCGTCGTAGAACGCTTCGAGCCGCTCGCGCACGTAGGCGCACGGATGTTCGTGCATCATACGCGCACCCCCTGGAGTTGTTGACGCAGCGTCTGGCGCGCCCGCGTCAGGCGTGACTTGACGGTTCCCACGGCGACGCCGAGGGAGAACGCGATGTCGTCGTAACTCAGGCCATCGATCTCCCGGAGCACGATGACCGTCCGCTGATCGAACGGCAGCTGGTCGAGGGCGGTCCACAGTTTTTCCGCCAGCTCTTTCCTGGCGTAGGCGCGGTCGGGCGAGGTGTGCTCGCCGGGCTGGCGCAGGTCGCCGTGCGCGGCCACGTGCTGATCGAGCGAGACCTGGTCAGACTTGTGGCGGCGCCTCCACCAGCGTTGGCGGTTGCGGGCCTGGTTGATGCAGATGCGGTAGATCCACGTCTTTAGCGCCGACTGGCCGCGGAAGCTTTGGATGGTGCGGAAGACACTGAGGAAGACTTCCTGGGAGAGGTCGAGGGCCTCGTCGCGGTCGCCGAGCAGGTGCAGGGCCAGTTGATAGACCATGCGCTCGTGACCGGACACTAATTCCGCACAGGCCGCCTGATCCCCCGCGGCACAGCGCTCGATGAGCGCCGCCTCGTGGTTCCCGACTTCAGCCCAACCGAGTGCTCCGGCGTCTTTCATGACGGAATCGGCGCCAATTCGTAAGCCCATAGCCAGTGTATCAAGGTTAGAACCCGGCTGGCCGCGAAAGTTCCGCGCCTTTTGCTACCATCATCTTCGTGCGTCGAACCCTGGTGGCGGTCGTGTTCGTGGCCGTAGCCGGCGTGGCCGCCGCGCTCGCCTATTCCGCGCTCGCCAACGAGCGTGAGTTCGAGCGCCTGATCGCCGACGGCGACCGAGCCGTCGGCGCCGAACGCCAATTCCAGGCGATCGAGGCCTATTCCGGGGCCATTGCCCTCAAGCCCGACTCGATGCTCGGCCACCTGAAGCGTGGCGCCGTCTACCAGAGCCAGGCCGAACGCGAGGCGGCCCTGCGCGATTTGCGCCGGGCCGTCGAAATTGACCCGGGCGCCCTGGTCGCCATTGAATTGTTGGGCGACGTCAATGCCTCGCTCGGCCGCGCCGAACGGGCGGTGGAACGGTATGAGGCCTACATTGCCCTCGACGAACGCAACGCGCGAGTCCACTACAAGCTTGGACTCTCGCGGTACCGGGCCGGCCGGATCGACGAGGCGGCAGCGGCCCTGCAGCAGGCGCTCAAGTTCGATCCCGCGCTTGGCGACGCGCATTACGTGCTCGGCCTGGTCCTGAGGGATCAGAACAAGCTGTCGGCCGCCCGCAAGTCGCTCGAAGAGGCCACCCGCCGCTCCCCGGCCAGCCAGACCGCGGCGCGCGAAGCCCTGGCCGAGGTGTACGGGCTCGAGGGCGAGCACACCAGGGCCATCAACGAATTGGAGGCGCTGGCCGCGCTGGACCCGTCGCGGGCCGACCGCCTGGTGGCCGTGGGACTGGCGCAGGCGCGCGCGGGACACGAAGACGCGGCAGTGATCACGCTGGGGCGCGCCGTGGATCGGTTCCCCGACGCCCCGCAGGCCTACGCCGCCCTCGGGCATGTGTGGCTCACCAGCGCGCAGCGCCGCGGTGACCGGGTCGCGCTCAACAAGGCGGTGGAGGCCCTCGAGCAGGCCGCCAGCCGGTCCGATGCCAGCAGCGATACCTTCGCGGAACTCGGCCGCGCCTGGCGGTTGGCCGGCGACATGCGGGCCGCCGAACGCGCCTTGCGCCAGGCCGTGGCCCGCGTGCCGGTGCCGCCAGATGCGTATCTGCAGCTCGCCGACGTGACCGAGCGCGACGGCCGCATCCAGGACGCCCGGGATGCCCTTTTGAAGTACGCCACGCTGGTGGGCGACGACAAGCCGCTGGCGGCGACCTCGGCGCGCATTGGTGACTTGTCGATGCGGCTCGGCGAGCCGGCACTCGCGGCGCGCTGGTTCGCGCGCGCCATCGATGAATCCGGCCCGAGCACGGCGCTGCTGGCGCGCCTGGCCGATGCGGCGTGGAAGAGCGGCGACGTGGCCCGGGCGCATCAAGTGCTGGACGAAGGCCTCGCCGCGGAGCCCGGCAATCGCGTCCTGCTGCAGTTGAAGCGACGGCTGCCGTAGGTAAGACTGCTGCGTGGGGGCCAGACCCCTCCCCGCCAAATCCCGTCGGGGTCAGACCCCCTTTTTCGGATCGATCGCGTCGCGGAGGCCGTCGCCGAGGAAGTTGAAGCCGAGCACCACGATGGCGAGGAACAATCCCGGGAAGATCGTCAGGTGCGGGGCGTCGAGCAGGTGCACTCGCCCGCCGTTGATCATGGTGCCCCAGCTGGGCGTCGGCGGCTGAACGCCGAGGCCGAGAAAGCTCAGCGCCGCTTCCGACAACATCGCGCCGGCCATGCCGAGCGTGGCCTGGACCAGCACCGGCGGCAGTGCCGTCGGCATGACGTGCCGGGTCAGGATGCGGATGGTGCCGGCGCCCAGGGCCCGCGCCGCGACCACGTATTCGAACTCACGGGCGCGCAGGACCTGGCCGCGCACGAGCCGTGCATACCCGACCCAGCCGATGACGGCGAGCGCGATCACCACGTTGGTGAGGCTGGGACCGAGCACGGCGACCAGCGCGATCGCGAGCAGCATGCCCGGGAAGGCCATCAGCACGTCCATCACGCGGCCGATCACCTGGTCGATGCGGCCGCCGTAGTAGCCCGACACCGCGCCCACGACCATCCCGACCAGCGACGACACGCCAACCACGATGATGCCGACGAGCAGCGACACGCGCGCGCCGAGCAGCACGCGCGCGAGGATGTCGCGCCCGAGTTCGTCGAGGCCGAACCAATGCTGCCAGGTCGGGCCCTGCAGCCGGTTCGCGAGGTCCTGCACGCTCGGGTCCCAGGGCAGGACCCACGGCGCCAGCAGCGCCGACGAGACGACAATCGCGACAATGGCCACGCCGAGGCGCATCATTCGAGTCGAATCCGTGGATCGAGGACGCCGTACATCAGATCGGTGAGCAGGTTCACCGTGACGTAGGTCACGGCGATCAGCAGGATGCAGCCCTGCACCATCGGGTAGTCGCGGAAGCCGATCGACTGGATGAGCAGCCGCCCGATCCCCGGCCACGCGAAGATCGTCTCCGTGATGACGGCGCCCGTGAGCACCGCGCCGAACTGCAGCGCCACGATGGTGACGAGCGGAATCAGGCTGTTGCGCATGGCGTGCCGGAGCACGGCCGACGCCGGCGAGACCCCGCGCGCGCGAGCCGCCCGCACGTACAACTCGCCCAGTTCTTCAAGGAGGCTGGCCCGCGTCATCCGCGCGAGAATCGCGGAGAGCGCCAACCCCAGCGACACCGCCGGCAGCACCAGGTGCGCCAGCGTGCCGCGGCCCGACACCGGAAGCCAGCCCAGTTCCACCGCGAACACAATCGCGAGCAGCGGACCCAGCCAGAAGTTCGGAATCGAGATGCCGGCCAGCGCGAACGTCATCGCCGCGTGGTCGGCCAGGGTGTTCCGCCACACCGCCGCGACGATGCCGAGCGGGATGGCCAGCAGGAGTGCGACGGCCATGGCCGCAAACGCGAGTTCCGCGGTCGCCGGCACGCGCTCCGCGATCATGAGGGTGACCGGCTGGCCCGTGCGGAACGACTTGCCGAGGTCGCCGGTGATTGCGTTGCGGAGGAACGTCGCATACTGCGCCGGCAGCGGTCGATCGAGGCCGAGGTTCCCCCGCAGTTCGGCGATGTCTTGCGGCGAGGCGCCGTCGCCCAGCATGGCCTGCGCCGGATCGCCCGGCACCAGGTGAATCATCGAGAACACGAGCGTGGCCACCCCGAGCAGGACCGGGATCGTGAGCAACACCCGCCGGACGAGAAAGCGCACCACCGCGCTCATTCTAATGCGTGGATGGCCGGCGGTTTCTCGATCGCCGGCAGATCGAGCCGGGCGATCAGCTTCGTGAGTCCCTGTCGCGAGACGCCGAGTTCGCGGGCCGCGGCAATGGGCCGTCCACCCGCGCGGGCCAACGCCGCCCTCACGAAGTGGACCTCGAAGGCACGGCGCGCCTCCGCCAGCGTGGCCCGTCCCGTCATCGCGGTGGCGCGGGTGATGTGACCCGGCACGCCGCCCGGGCCGATCACGCCTTTCGGTGGTCCGGCCACCAGCATGGAGGCCAGCACGTTCTGCAACTCGCGCACGTTGCCGGGCCAGTCGTAGGCGCCGAGCGCGGCCATTGCGGACGGCGACAGCACGGCCCGGCTGCCGGTCCGCGCCGCGAGCATCGACCAGATGTGGCGAACGATCGGCGGCAGGTCTTCGAGGCGGTCCCGCAGTGGCGGAATGGCGATGCGCAGCACGTCGAGCCGGTACCGCAGGTCGGCGCGGAAGCGGTCCGCCGAGACTTCTCCGGCCAGCGGCCGATTGGTGGCGGCGACGATCCGGGCATCCACCTTCCGGGTGTGCGACTCCCCCAGCCGCCGCACCTCGCCTTCCTGGATCGTGCGCAACAGCTTGGCTTGCACGCGAGCGCTGAGCTCGGCGACTTCGTCCAGGAACAAGGTGCCGCCCTGCGCGTCCTCGAACAAGCCCAGGCGCTCGGCCACGGCTCCCGTGAACGCCCCACGGGTGTGACCGAACAACTCCGCCTCCACCAGGTCGTCAGACAGCGCCGCGCAGTTCAAGGCGCAGAAGCGGCGGTTCCGGCGGCCACTCGCCGCGTGCACCGCGCGAGCCACCAGTTCCTTTCCCGATCCGCTCTCACCTTCGATGAGAACCGGAAAGGGGGACGCTGCCGCGCGCAGCACCGCCTGCCTCACCTGCTGCATCGCCGCGCTCTCGCCCACCAGATCCGGAATCGGCCCGGTGACGTCTGCTGGTGACCGCATGCGTTCCGACACTTCGTAGACGGCCGGCGCCGCCGCCGTCGTGGCCAGCTCGAGGATGGTCGCGATGTCGTGGGCCACGACCGGCGCGCCGAGCGCCCAGTGGCACCACAGCGCGCCGGCCACGCTGGCGCCGTAACGAACCGGCCACGCCGCTTCCACGGCATGGCCGCGGTCGAATGGCGGCACCGCAATGCCGGTATCGAGCACACGCAGTGCGACATCGAGCTGCGCGGTTCGCGGCGTCGAGGCGCCGGCGTGCGCGACGGGCAACGGCCCCTCGCGATGCCGGACCACGAAGGCCACGGTGGACGCGGCCAGCTTCTCGCGGATCAGCCCCGCTGCCCGCGTCAGCGTCAGCTCGCCATCGTCCACTTGCTGGCAGACGCGAAGGATTTCCAGGAACGTGTCCGCCATCGCCGGCTCGGTGGTCACCTCGGCGGGGCCCGCGAGGATCTGGGCGCGCAGGGCGCCCGCCTCGTCACCATCCACGCTGAGCAAGGCGGCCCGCGCCTCCAACATCCGCCGCTGCGTGATCAGGCACCGGGCCAGGGCGCATCGCGCCGCTTCGTGTTCCGGTCCCGGCACGGTCAACAACACGCCCCACCTGGCGCTCGCCTCCGCATCGACAATGCGCCCGCTGGCGTGCAGCTCGCGCGCCCGCTCGATCAGCGCGTCGGGTCCGCCAATGGCGTCTTCGACACCGGCCTCGTGAACATGAAAGGCGGACGGCACGAACCTCGGCTGCCAGGCGCGGTTTCCCGTCGCCGTGCGGACCACCAGGTGAGGCCGCGCGTCCTTGGTGGCGAGGCGGAACAACGCCAGCGCGGCATCCGGCGACAACCTGGCGTCGGTGGCAAACACGACGAGGGAGCGGTCCTTCAGCCACGACGGCCATCGCCACCTGGCCTGCGACAGCACGGCGCCGAAGGCATCGGCGGCGAGGGGCACGAACCCGGCGAGCCTCGCCTCGCGCGCCAACAGCCGCTGGGTGCGGCTCCAGCTGGCCGTGGTCGGTTCGACCAGGTCGAGCGCGCGCGGACGTCCATCACGCGCATCGGCCAGCGCCGCCCGAAACGCGTCGAGGGTGGCGGAGGGATCGGAATCCACGGCGAAGCCGTCGGTGGGCCGCTCCCACACCTCGATGCGCGAGCGCCCGCGCAGGTCGAAGTCGATGAGCCACGCCTGCGCGCGCCGGGTGAAGAGCGCGGGCATCGGCTTGGCGCCGGGGCGCCGCATGTGCCAACGAATCCCCGCGCCCGTGGCCAGGTCGAGCGCGCGGCCTCCCGAAACGAGATAGCGATCGAGCATCAGCATGCCGGCGATCGTGCAAACGCGAGGCCCGGCGACAATGGGCGGAATTGCGAGTGGTACGGCCCGGTGCGCACCAGGGGGATCGCAGTTTCTTCGTATAGAATGCTCGTCGGATGCTGCGTTTTTTGACTGCCGGGGAATCTCACGGGCCAGGGCTCGTCACCATTCTCGAAGGCCTGCCGGCCGGACTGACTGTCGACATCGACGCGATGACGCTCGAGCTGCGCCGCCGCCAGGGCGGCTACGGCCGGGGCCGCCGCATGGTGATCGAGTCCGATCGCGCCGAGGTCTTGTCGGGCGTCCGGCGCGGCCGCACGACCGGGGCGCCCGTGGCCTTGCTGGTCCGCAACAAGGACTGGGAGAACTGGCAGAACACCATGCACGTGGAGCCGCAGGCGCCGGCGGGCGCCACCGGCGCCAATCGCGCTGCGGTGGTTCGGCCTCGGCCCGGACACGCCGACCTGGCGGGCGCCCTCAAGTACGACCACGACGATATTCGCGACGTGCTCGAACGCGCGAGCGCGAGGGAAACCGCCGCCCGCGTGGCCGCCGGCGCCATTGCGCGGCAGTTGCTCGCGGCGATCGGCTGCGAGCTGACCAGCCACATCACCGGCATCGGCGGCGTGGTGGTCGCGCCCGGCACGCACGTCACCTTCGAGGCGGCGACGGCAATGGACCTCGAAGCGCCGCTTCGCTGCACCGACAAGGCCCTCGAGCAGCAGATGATGGCCACCATCGATGCGGCGAAAGAGGCCGGCGACACCCTCGGCGGATCGTTCGAGGTCATCGCGCGCAACGTCCCGGTCGGGTTGGGCAGCTACGTCCAGTGGGACCGCAAGCTCGACGGCCGGCTGGCGCAGGCGCTGATGTCGATTCCCGCCATCAAGGCGGTGGCCGTGGGTGACGGCGTGGAGGGCGCCCGCCGCCCGGGCTCCCAGGTGCACGACGAGATCGTGGCCGACACGGCAGCGGCCGCGGCCGGCCTGCCGGTGCTCAAGCGGCCGACCAATCGCGCCGGCGGACTCGAAGGCGGCGTGACCAACGGCGAAGAGCTGCGCGTGACCGGCTTCATGAAGCCCATCTCGACGCTGATGAAGCCGCTGCGGTCGGTGGATCTCACCACGCTGGAAGAGGCCCCCGCCGCCATCGAACGCAGCGACGTCTGCGCCGTGCCGGCCGCGGCCGTGGTCGCGGAAGCGATGGTGAGCCTGGTGCTGGCCGACGCCGTGCTCGAGCGCTTCGGCGGCGACTCGATGGCCGACCTGCTCGCGCGGGTGAACGACGCCAACACCAAGATTCGCGGCCGCCTGTCGCGCCGCCCCTCGACGGCCCGGGTCTGATCCGTGCTGCGTCCCATCCTGCGGCTCGGAGACTCGATCCTGACCGCGCCGACGCGTTCCGTGGAGGCCATCACGCCGGAGATCGAAACGCTGCTCGACGACATGATCGAGACGATGTACGCCGCCCCCGGCATCGGCCTGGCGGCGCCGCAGGTCGGCGTGTCGCTGCGCATCTTCGTGGTGGACCTCTCGGTCGGCCGGGATCCGGCGGCGCTGTCGGTGATGATCAACCCGGAGTTCGTCGAACGCGAGGGCATGCAGCTCGAGGAAGAAGGCTGCCTGAGCGTGCCGGGATTCACCGCGACGGTCGCGCGCCCCAAGCGCGTGGTCGTCAAGGGCCTCAATCGCCAGGGTGACGAGTACCAGATTGAGGGCACCGGGCTGCTGGCGCGGGCCCTGCAACACGAGATGGACCACCTGCAGTCGTGCCTGTTCGTGGACCGGCTGCGCGGCATCTCGCGCGACCTGATTCTCCGTAAGATCAAGAAGATGGCGAAGGCCGGGAAATGGTGAGCGACTGATGGCGCTGCGCGTGGCGTTCTTTGGCACGCCGCAATTCGCCGTGCCGACGCTCGAGCACCTCGTGAAATCGCCTCACCAGGTGGTCGGTGTGATCACGCAGCCGGACCGGCCGCGCGGCCGCGGGCAGCAGGTCAGCGAGCCGGCCGTGAAGGCGCTCGCGGTGCCGTTGGGCCTTCCGGTGCTGCAGCCAGAGCGCCTGGCTCGCGATCAGTTCGAGGCGGCGTTCACCGCGCTGCACGCCGACATCGGCGTGGTGGCGGCCTACGGCAAGATCCTGCCCGACTGGCTGCTCGCCACTCCGCGCCTGGGCCTGATCAACGTGCACGCCTCGCTGTTGCCCCGCCACCGCGGCGCGTCGCCGGTGCACCGCGCCGTCATCGGCGGCGATGCCGCGACCGGCGTCACGATCATGCGCGTGGTCAAGGCCCTCGACGCCGGCCCGATGCTGTCGCGTGTGATCGTGCCGATTGGCGCCGACGACACCACGTCGAGCGTCGAGGCGGACCTGGCCGTTCGCGGCGCCGAACTCCTGGTGGCGACGCTGGACGACATCGAGGCGGGGCGGGCCACCGAGATACCCCAGGACGAATCGCAGGTGACCTACGCGCCCAAGCTGACCAAGGCCGAGGGCCTGGTGGACTGGCGGCGCGCGGCCGGCGACGTCCACAACCTGATCCGCGGGCTGTGGCCGTGGCCGCATGCCTACGCGTTCCTCCATGGCACGCGATACATCCTGCATCGATCGCGGATCTCGCCGATGACGGCCGCCGCCAGGCCCGGAACCATCCTGGCCGCCTCCGCGATTGACGGCCTGCACGTGGCCTGCGGCGAGGGCGCGATCGAGATCGTTGACCTGCAACTCGAAGGCAAGCGCGTCATGAGCGCGCGCGACGCCATGGCCAGCCGCGCGCTGACCGCGGGCGCGCAGTTTTCCACGACATGATCGCCCTGGCCCGCCGCGCGGCCCTCGATGCGCTCCGCCAGGTGGACGAGGAGCGGCTGGACATGGGCGAAGCGGTCGCCCGCGCCCGCAAGCCGCTCACCGACGAACGCGATCGCGCCCTGCTGCTCGAGATCGTGTCGGGCACGCTGCGGATGCGCGCCGCCATCGACCATCAACTCGCCCTGCGCCTGACGCGGCCAATCGGACGCCTCGACGCCATGGTCCGCGACATCCTGCGGATGAGCGCGTTTCAGCTGATGTACCTCACGCGCACGCCCTCCTCGGCGATCATCAACGACGCCGTCGATCTCACCCGCCGCGGCGGCAAGTCGAGCGCGACCGGCCTGGTCAATGCCGTGCTGCGCGCGCTCAATCGCGAACGGCAGAAGCTGGCCTGGCCGGAGCGACCGGCCGATCCCGCGAACGTGGACGCGATGGCCGGCTATTTCAGCGTCGTGCACTCGCATCCCGAATGGCTGATCCGCCGGTGGCTCCGTCGTCATGGCGCCGAGGCGACCGAGGCCTGGCTCAGGTTCAACAACCTGGCGCCCGCGCTGTGCCTGGTCGCCAACCGCACGCTCGCGTCGCGCGAGGCGCTCGAGGAGGAACTGAAGTCCGACGGCGTTGACACGCGGCACACGCCGCGCGCGCCGCACGGACTGCAGGTGATCAGCGGCCAGGCCCTCGGTACGCGGGCCTTTCGGGAGGGCCGCTGCCTGGTGCAGGACGAAGCGTCGCAACTGATCGCCGGGTTGCTGGCCGCGCAGCGCGGTGATCGCGTGCTGGACTTGTGCGCCTCCCCCGGGGGCAAGACCGTCGCCATTGCCGCCGACATCGGCTCGACCGGCTTGATCGTGGCCACCGACGTCCGGCGTCATCGCCTCCGGGTGCTGACCGAGACGCTGACCCGGTGCCGGATTGCGCGCGCCCGCGTCACGCAGGTGCCGCCCGCCGGCGTGCTGCCGTTCGCCGATGCCGCATTCGACCGCGTCTTGATCGATGCGCCGTGCTCCGGCCTCGGCACCGTCCGGCGCGACCCGGACATCCGCTGGCGCGTCGCGGAGTCCGACCTCCCCGCCCTGGCGGCCACGCAGGTGGACCTGTTGCAGCGCACCGCCGCCCTGGTCCGGCCGGGGGGCACGCTGGTTTACAGCACGTGCTCCAGCGAGCCGGAAGAGAACCAGCAGGTCGTGGCGGCGTTCCTGGCCGGCCATCCTGACTTCACGCTGGCCCGCGAACACCAGACGCTGCCGTTCAGGGATGGCCTGGAGGCCTTTTTCGGCTCGGTCCTCGAACGCCGCGCCTAACCTCCTGTAGTACCATTGACTGTTGTCCATGCCGCTCGGAACCAGAGTCTGGGGCCTTGGCAAGATCCTCTTGCTGACCGGGGCCCTCGCCGCCACCTTCCTCCTGTTTGCCGGCATTGCCATGCGTGTGGCGGTTCGCGCCCGGCAGGTCACGGTGCCGGAACTGGTCGGCCGTTCTCTCACGGAGGCCGCGGCATTGGCCTCAACCCTTGATCTCCAGTTGCGGGTCGAGCCGGTCACGCGCGCTGATCCCAAGGTCCCGGCCGGTCACGTCCTGCTGCAGGAGCCCACCTCAGGGTCGGCGACGCGGCGGCAGCGAAGCGTCCGCGTGGTGTTGAGCGCCGGCGTTCACGTGGCGCTCGCGCCGAGCCTGCTCGGCGAGACCCAGCGCTCGGCCGAGATCCGGGTGGCGCAAGACGGCCTGGCCATTGGCGCCGTCACCGAAATCCGCTCCGCCCTGTATCCGCCCGACGTCGTCGTGGCGCAGGACCCGCCACCGTCCACGCAAACGGCGGAGATTCGCCTGCTCGTGAACCGTGGCGAAGATCGCGCGACCTACGTCATGCCCGACCTCATCGGCTTGAACGGCGACCGCGCCGCGGACGTGATGCGCACGCGCGGCTTCCGGGTGTCGATCACCGCCCAGTCCGCCGCGTCGGCCATCCCGCCCGGTGTCGTGGTGCGCCAGTCGCCGGCGGGCGGGTACCAGGTCCACCCTGGCGACCCGATCGCCCTGGAGGTCAGCCGGTGACCATTCGACTGGCGCCGTCCATCCTGGCGGCCGACTTCTCCGCCCTCGGCCGAGACATCGACGCCGCGACCCGCGGTGGCGCCGACCAGGTGCATGTGGACGTCATGGACGGCCACTTCGTGCCGAACATCTCGATCGGCGTGCCGGTGGTGCGGTCGCTGCGCAAGGCTACCAGGCTGCCGCTCGACGTCCACCTGATGATCTCGGACCCGGACCAGTACATCGAGCCGTTCATCGACGCGGGGGCGAACATGGTGTCGGTGCACGTGGAAGTGCTGCCGCACCTCCATCGTACGATCAGCCAGATCAAGAAGCTCGGCGCGAAGGCCGGCGTGGTGCTCAACCCCTCGACGCCGGTAACCGCCATCGAAGAAGTGGCCGCCGACGTGGACTTCGTCCTGGTGATGTCCGTCAATCCCGGGTTCGGCGGCCAGGTGTTCATCCCGCGCAGTCTCGCCAAGATCCGCGCCGTGCGGGCGCTGCTCGATCAGGCGGGCAACACCGCCGCGCCCATCGAAGTGGACGGTGGCATCGACCTGGCCACGGTGGCGCAGGTGGTCGAGGCCGGCGCCGAGTGGCTGGTGGCCGGCCACGCCATTTTCGGCGGCGGTGACGCCGAGAAGGCGGCTCGCGCGCTCAAGGACGCGGCCGAACGCGCGGCTCGCGGCGGCGCCCGGTGACGGCCCAGCCGCGCATCACCTCGTCCAGCGTGCGCGTGCGCTACGCCGAGACCGACAAGATGGGCGTGGTTTACTACGCGAACTACCTGGTGTGGTTCGAGATCGGCCGCACCGACTGGCTCCGCGACACGGGCTGGACGTACCGGGCGATGGAGGAAGAAGGCCTTCAGCTTCCCGTGATCGAGGCGCACTGCGACTATCGGCAGGGCGCGCGGTACGACGATGAGTTGGAGATTCGGACGCGGGCGCACCAGTTGTCGCCGGTCCGCATTCGGTTCGACTACGACGTGGTTCGCCGTGTGGATGGCGCCGCACTCGCCTCCGGCCACACGGTCCACGCGACCATTGGCCCGTCGGGGCGCCCGGCCCGGCTGCCGGAGCGTGTAAAGGAGTGGTTCGCATGAGAGCACTGGTCACCGGCGGGGCGGGGTTCATCGGGTCGACCTTGAGCGAGCGCTTGCTCGAGCAGGGCGCCACGGTGCGGGCCATCGACGCCTTCACCGATTTCTATCCCCGCCCGCTCAAGGAGCGCAACCTCGAGAATCTTCGCGGCCGCGCCGGCTACGAGCTGGTGGAAGGCGATCTGCGCGAGCTGGATCTCAATGCCATGCTGGACGGCATCACCCACGTGTTCCACCTCGCGGCGCAGGCCGGCGTGCGGCGGAGCTGGGGCAAGGAATTCCAGGTCTATACCGGACTCAACGTGGACTCCACCCAGCGGCTGCTCGAGGCGTGCGTGGGCAAGCCCATCGAACGCCTGGTCTACGCCTCGAGTTCGTCGGTGTACGGAGACGACGCGCCCATCCCGATGGTCGAGACCGCGCTGCCCCAGCCGGTCTCGCCGTACGGCGTGACCAAGCTCGCCGCCGAACAACTGTGCCACCTCTACCACGTCAACTACGGCGTGCCCACGGTGTCGCTGCGCTATTTCACCGTCTACGGGCCGCGGCAACGGCCCGACATGGGGTTCAACCGCTTCTTTTCGGCCATCCTTGCGGACCGGCCGCTCGTCCAGTTCGGTGACGGCCTGCAGACCCGGGACTTTACGTTCGTGGCCGACGCGGTCACCGCGACGGCGGCGGCGGCAGTCCGCGGAGTGCCCGGGCGCGTCTACAATATTGGCGGAGGCGCGCGCGTCTCCCTGCGGGAGGTCTTCGACCTGCTGGCCCGCGTCTCCGGCCGAAAGGTCACGATCGATCAACAGGGCCCACAGAAGGGCGATATGCGCGACACCTACGCCGACACGACGAGGGCCCGTGAAGACATGGCCTTCGCGCCGTCGGTGACGCTCGAAGAAGGTCTTCGGGCCATGTGGCGCTGGATGGAAGCGACGAAAGCATGAGCGGGATTCGATTCGTGACGGTGCTGGCCCTGGCGGCCGCACTTGTGAGTGGATGTGCGGCGAAGACGGCGACGTTGCCGCCGGGCACCGCCGACGCCGATAAGTTCCTGTTCGACCGCGGCACCGAGGCGGCGAAGGACCGGAAGTGGCTGAACGCGCGGGAGTACTTCCGCAACCTGGTGGACAACTATCCGCAGAGCCCGTATCGCCCCGACGCCAAGCTGGCGCTGGGCGACACCTACATCGGCGAGCACACCACCGAGTCGCAGCTGCTGGGGGCCAACGAGTTCCGCGAGTTCCTCACCTTTTACCCGACGCACCAGCGGGCCGATTACGCCCAACTGCAACTGGCGCGGTCGTTCACAGAACAGATGCTGGCGCCCGAGCGCGATCAGTCGGCGACGAGGGACGCGATCAAGGAGATCGAGATCTTCCTGCAGCGCTTCCCGAACAGCGCCCTCATGCCTGAGGCGCGCAAGCTCGAGCGTCAGGCCAGGGACCGGTTGAGCGAGGCCGGCTACCGGGTCGGGTTCTTCTATTTCCGCCTGAAGTACTACCCGGGCGCCATCGATCGGTTCCAGGAAGTGCTCAAGACCGACCCGGCCTTCACCAACCGCGACGCCGTGTATTACCATCTGGCGGAATCACTGTACCGAACCGAAAAGAAAGCCGAAGCGCTCCCCTACTACGAACGCTTGCTTCGCGAATTCGAGAAGAGCGAGTTTCTCGAAGTGACGCAGAAACGCGTCGCGGAGCTCAAGGGCGGGTCACCCGCCGGAAAGTAGGTTTGTCATGCGCGTCAGCGTCGTGTTTACCGCCGTATCCCTCATGGCCGCGGCTCCGGTGTGGGCCCAGCCGAAGGCCATCGCCCCCCGGACCACGCTTCCCGCCCACGTGATGTGCGCGGATGTGCTCGTTCCGGCCCTGCCCACTTCCACGCTGCGGATCAAGGGCGGCCACCATCCCGACTCGCGCCTGACGTTCGCCCGCGGCGATGTCGTGGTGGTCGGGCGAACCCCGGACGACGGCCTGACGGTTGGCCAGCGGTACATGGTCCGGCGCCTCCCGGTCGGCTCGCAAGCGCACCTGCCCAAGGACGGCGGCTACCTTCCGATCCGGACGCCCGGCTGGGTCACGATCACGGCCATGGACGAGGTCAACGCGATGGCCAGCATCGACCACGCCTGCGACTCCATCGAGGCCGACGATTTCCTCGAACCGTTCGCCGACCTGGCACTTCCAATCGTGGAAGCGACGGTGGCGGAGCCGGACTTCACCGAGCGCGTGGAGATCCTGGCGGGACTCGATGGGCGGCAGATGTTCGCCGATGGCGACACCTTCTCGATTGCGCGCGGGTCGGCGCACGGCGTGACCGCGGGCGCCCGCTACGCGATCTACCGCGATCGCAAGGACGGCAAGCCGCTGGTGCACATTGGTGAAGCGATTGTCACCGACCCGACGGCGACCGCTTCGAAGCTGTTGCTGATGACCACCACGGACGCGGTGAACACGACCGATCTCGCGGTTCCCCGCCGCTAAGCCACCCACGCGCGGCTGCCGCGCGCGGGGCCCGGCTAACTGATCTTCTTTTCCCGGGCCGACTTCGCCGCTTCGAAGTCGGCCACCTTCGCGGCGCGGCTGTTCATGGCGCGCTGAAATCCCTGGTAGTAGTCCACCGCCGACACCACGGCGGTCAGCAGCACGATCCAGAGCGCGGCCTGGCCCAGCACGAGCAGTGCCGGCACGCGTTCCCACCCGAGAATCAGCAGCAGGATGGCGGTGACCTGCGACGCCATCTTGAACTTGCCGAGTCCCGACGCCGGCATGGTCAGGCCGCGCGAATAGGCCAGGTTGCGGAGCCCGGTGACGGCGATTTCCCGGCCGATGATCACCCCCACCATCCAGGCCGACGCCAGGCCCAGCTGGACCAGCGAGACGAGGGTGGCGGAGATCAGGAGCTTGTCGGCGAGCGGGTCGAGAATCTGGCCCAGGGTCGTGACCTGCTTGCGGCGCCGGGCGAGGTAGCCGTCGAGCCAGTCGGTCAGCGAAGCCAGGCCGAAGATCGCGGCGGCGACCAGCTCCACCGGCAGCCCGGCAACCAGCCGGCCCTCGAATTTCGTCAGGAGGACCGACACCA